>NZ_MUFO01000100.1:0-1308 GCF_001995345.1 Salinivibrio sp. IB872
CTGACAAAGTGTTAGAAAATGATAGTTCATCTGACAAAGTGTTAGAAAATGATAGTTCATTTTTTAAAGGTCTTACAGGCATGACTCCCGACGAGCTTAATAAAGGAAACCCACTATACAATAAGACTAACAGAGACTAGGGCATGTCATCATGGATTCTTTATGACACTTTTCTTGTGCCATTTGTGTAGTGACCTTTTTAACACTGCCGGCTTCTTTGAAAAACAAAAAAACCCGCCGAGGCGAGGGTTTGCTACACCCATCAAATGTAGTCTTAGAGCATCGTTACGGCAGAACCGTACGTGCGGGAGTTATTATGACCGGATAGGGACTTATTTTACTCGAAAAACCTTTTTTCTTTCTACAGCTTATTTGTAAATACGCAGCTGTCTTGTTGAATGAAATCAAGCTTCTTCTCTGCCTTCTTAAACTTGTCGTATTTCTCAAAATCGTGCAGATGAGCATAAACAATTTCTCGGATAGGCAATGTAACTGTAAACGCTTCAAAATCCAATTCTTCGGTTGCGTCATTTTCTACATCATGAATTATGTCCTGGTAAGGTGTCACAGGTACAAGCCTCAAATTGGAGCGATCACGATGGCCGCTGACAATAGGAATAACATGTACATCATTAAACGGTTGAGATCGAATTTCCGTCACATATCCTATATAAACCTTTCGATCAGACATAGTGAATAGAATTGGTAAGCCAAATTGAAAGGAGCGAAAAAATAACTGTGTAAACTCAGGACTTTCCCCATCTTGCGCAAACTCTTTTAAGAAACAGTTGAACTGATTCTCCATACTAAATCTATAGAATACAACAGGTATGAATAGGCTTAGAGTGATCGTAATTGCTAACACGTCAAACAAGATTATGCTGTTTTGAGATGCGTTGTATTTTAATATATTATTAAGGACTATTTCTCCGAGAGAGAAGTGCCAACTAAAACACTCTAGTGCAAAATCTGATATAGCATAAATAATAGTGGCTAAACCACATAAAGTTAATCCTGCTGTGGCAGAGCTCAGGAAGGTGTGATAACCGCCACTTCTTTTTAGAGAATAGTGAAAATGATGGAGCTTGTTTAGTATATTATATCCAGCAATACACAGAGCAAGAATAAAAAGTAATGAGATTGGTAGTGTTCAAAAGTCTGTGTCACTCCTATAGTTAACCCTCAACAGGGAGTGATACATCAATGTCCGACAAATACGAAATTGATATTCAAGCTTTTGCTAAGGCACTGCAATCTGGACAAGACCTCAACGGGAAAGATGGACTGCTAACGCCGTTGATTAAACAG
>NZ_MUFO01000101.1:0-1265 GCF_001995345.1 Salinivibrio sp. IB872
CTTTTATTAGAATTTATCATGATAAACCTACACTTTAAAATATTTATCCTCTTGAGATAGTTCGAGAACGATATAATTTTTATACTTCTGATAATCAGCTTCTTCAAGTTGACTTACCAACATCGATACGACTTGCTGACCAGACAATTTAATAGATTCATCAAACAATTGGCGTATATGTTTAATATCAACCTCGTC
Source organism: Salinivibrio sp. IB872 (assembly GCF_001995345.1). Lineage (NCBI taxonomy): Bacteria > Pseudomonadati > Pseudomonadota > Gammaproteobacteria > Vibrionales > Vibrionaceae > Salinivibrio > Salinivibrio sp. IB872. Next base: position 199 of record NZ_MUFO01000101.1, read on the forward strand.
AATTGAGTCATGTACCACAAATGTAGGTCTTAATAGGCCTAGTGAATCCACAGACCTAATATATGACAAGTCAAATGTGATTGCCTCAAGACGCTTCAAACCTCCATCGTTATTTGACTGGAGATCATCTACAGAAGGTTGGCAATTACCATTAGCAGTATCCAAGTTCAAATTAAAATTATATTCTATCCCGTAGAAGATACTGGTATAAGCTTTGAAGTTTTTCTTAAACTCCGTTTCAAAAATGTTAACGTTTTTAAGTTCATCAGACAGATTTTCTGATAACTCTTCCAAATTTTCTTCTTCCTCTTCTAACCTTCGCTCAATGCTATCTTTTTTCTCGATTATTGCATTCAGCTCAATCAGCGTTTTATTCAGCTCCCCAATTCTTTTAACTGAATCAGATATTTCATCGATTTTTTTCTTGGACTTTAATTCAAGATAAAGAGATGACTTTTCACTCTCTAATAATTTTAGTTTATCAGTAGCTTTGTGTTGTTTCGCTTGAAGTTTATCTAAACCATCAGAGATGAACTCATTCTTCGTGTCAAGCAAGTGGTTATGAAAGCGCAGTACGCTATCATAATCCCTAATAACTGAGTCCATCTTAATAGCTGCATAGCCGTATATAGTCTCTAACTCACTCAGCAACTGGTGCTTTTGGTTGGACTCAAGTAGTCTCTGAGTCTTGGTAATATTATTAATTTTAAGTTCTAATGACAAAACCTGATCTGATAGATTGTTTTGCTCATTATCAATACAATTTATTCTATCGATAATTGCTAACTTATCGGTATTGTTTTCAGTTAGTAATAAAGATTTTTCTAATTTGCCAAGCTCTTTTTTGGTGCTATTAATAGTGCTAATAATTTTGTCATCTTTGATAACACCGTTAAATGACGTAAGTTTCTTTCTATAGTTATCTAGGAAAGTTTTTATTTTCTGGATTTTACTCAGAATTTCAGTGTTTTCAAAGTTAAAAAGGTACAAGAATAGCGTATTACGATCTGCTCGAGAGATAGGAAATTTATCGTCATTGAACTTGACTGTTTTTGTCATTCTATTCG
>NZ_MUFO01000102.1:0-1213 GCF_001995345.1 Salinivibrio sp. IB872
AGCCGGCACCTATGGCTCATTAGAGCTGGTGAACGGCAATTGGACTTACACCCTCGATCAATCTGCGGTGCAGAATTTGGATGCCGGCGATCAAGTGACGGATACCATTACCCTGACTGCCTCTGATGGTACTGAGCAAGCTATTGTTATCACTATTACTGGTAGCGAGGATGCCCCAGAAGTGACCGGTAGCTTTGTAGGTTCAGTCACCGAAGGTAATGTCGGTGATGCGGCCGTGACTGCCACGGGCACTATTGCGATCAGTGATATCGACGGCGACGATACTCCGACCTTTGCGGACACCACTGAAGCCGGCACCTATGGCTCATTAGAGCTGGTGAACGGCAACTGGACTTACACCCTTGATCAAGCCAGCGTGCAGAATTTAGACGCTGGCGATCAGGTTACCGACACCATTACCCTGACTGCGAGCGATAACACGCAACAAGATATTGTTATCACCATTACCGGTAGCGAGGATACGCCAGAAGTGACCGGTAACTTTGTAGGTTCAGTCACCGAAGGCAACGAAGGCGATGCTGCGGTCACTGCAAGTGGCACCATTGCGATCAGTGATATCGACGGTGACGATGCACCGACCTTTGCGGACACCACTGAGACTGGTGCTTATGGTTCGTTAGAGCTGGTCGGTGAGAACTGGACTTACACCCTCGATCAATCTGCGGTGCAGAATTTAGATGCCGGCGATCAGGTCACCGACACCATTACCCTCACCGCCTCTGATGGCACCGAGCAAGCTATTGTTATCACGATTACTGGTAGCGAGGATGCCCCAGAAGTGACCGGTAGCTTTGTCGGTTCTGTGACCGAAGGCAATGWRGGCGAYGCRCCTGTCACTGCCACAGGCACCATTGCGATCAGTGATGTGGATGTCGACGATGCACCCACCTTTGCGGATACCACTGAGACAGGCTCCTATGGCTCACTGGAACTAGTTGGTGAGAACTGGACCTACACCCTCGATCARTCTGCSGTGCAGAATTTRGATGCCGGYGATCAGGTCACCGATACCATTACTCTCACTGCCTCTGATGGTACTGAGCAAGATATTGTCATCTCTATTAACGGGACAGATGATGCCCCTGAGGTCACCGGTAACTTTACCGGCTCGGTCACCGAAGGCAATGAAGGCGATGCACCTGTCACTGCCACAGGCACCATTGCGATCAGTGATGTGGATGTCGACGATGCA
>NZ_MUFO01000011.1:0-87320 GCF_001995345.1 Salinivibrio sp. IB872
TGTGGAGCAAGGTAGCCAAGCGCAGCAATTGATCCGTGGCATCGAAACATCGGTTGAGAACATTGCCGATATGGGCATGCAGATTGCGAGTGCTTGTGGTGAGCAAGACTCGGTTGCCGATGAGCTAAGCCGCAACATTGAGCGCATCAACGATTCGTCACAAGAAGTGGCGGGTGGTGCGGATCAAACCGCGCAAGCCTGTAGCGAGCTCAGCCAGTTGGCGCATTCACTGCAAACGACTATGCAGCGCTTCCGTTTGACCAAATAACGCCACGGACGCTTGCAAAGAAACAGATGAACTCAACACGCTTGTTATTTGCCTAGACAAAAAATCCCGCGCACTGTCGCGGGATTTTTTTATGGGGCGCAAAGACGCATATCAATATGTGGGATCCCATCTTCTAGATAGGGCTCGGAAAAGACCACAAAACCGTGCTTTTGGTAAAAGTGTTGTAGGTGAGCTTGAGCGCCTATTTCGATGTCTTGCTCGGGCCATTGCTGTTGGCATATTTGAATGGCTTGGCGGATGAGCTGATGCCCCCATCGCCCGCTGCGATGTGCGGGGGCAATGATCACGCGGCCAATGCTGCTTCCAGCGTAACTCGCGCCCGGTGCGAGAATACGGGCATAAGCGGCTAGCTCACCATTCAGCCAGCCCAGTAAATGCACAGTATCTGGTGCGGTATCATGTGTGTCTAGCTCTGGGTAAGCACACGCCTGCTCGACCACAAACACATCGACACGCAATTTCATCAATGTGAATAAAGTGCGAGTATCCAGTGTGTCAAAGGTTGCCCGTTGCCATTCCATACGACGTCCTCCTGATTAAAGATAAAAAATACCGCAGACAAGCTGCGGTATTCAAAGACTATTTATTGTGCAGGCTATTTATGGGCGAGGTTGGCTTAAATCGACGCGATAGACCGCGAAGCCAACGTCATCTTTACCGGCTTTCGTCATCGCCCAGCGGCCTTTTTGCTCAATAAATTGCGCGGCTTTCTCGCTGGGTGAGGTTTCAAAGTGCACGATGGCATCGCCTTTTATTGGGGCGATGGACCAGTTGTTGTCAGCACTCACCGTGACTTGGCCTTTTTCATCACTTACGCGGCTGATGTAGTTGGCGACCACGGTGCGGTTTTCATCCGGCGCGGCAAAGGCAATATGATCGCTGCCGGTGCCCGGGAACTTCGCCCCATAAGCGCGATAGTTGTTGGTAGCGACCAAGAAGGTTTGCTCGGGGTCAACCGGTTTGCCTTGATAGGTGAGATTGACGATGCGTGATGCGTCTGGATTCACTTCATTACAATCGCCGTCGTAACGAGCAGGTTGAGTAATATCAATTTGGTACTCTACCCCGTCAATCACATCAAAGTTGTAAGTACGGAATCCGTCCCAGTTCACAAGCGTCTGAGGTTGCTTCGCATTGGGGTCGATTTGGTTAAATTGGCCAGCGCTGCACTCCAGCCATTGGGTGAGTTCGGCGCCAGATACTTTCAGTGCGACCAAGGTATTTGGATACAGGTAAAGATCGGCGGCGTTACGGAAGGTCAGTTGGCCGGCTTCCACTTCGGTAAAGTTGCTCGGATCGTTTTTGCGACCACCGGCCTTAAAAGGCGCAGCAGCAGACAGTACCGGCAGCTCTGCTAAGTCGGGATCGCCTTGGATCATACGCTCGACATAGTCTTGCTGTGCCAAGTTAACAATCTGTACGGTGGGGTCGTCTTGGAGCAAAGCCAAATAGGAGTACATCACATCATTGGCTTGGCCAATTGGCTGATTAACGAACTCACGAGTGGCATTGTGGTCTTTTTCAACGGCGTTGAGCAGGGTTTTGTCGGCATCGACCAACGCTTTTCCGCTGGTCCGATCAAAGATCGGGCGAGCATGCGCTTCACTATCCACCACTTGCCACTGACCATCGACTTGCTCGAGCTTCAAATCTATCACGCCGACATGGCTACCCCAGCGACCGGCCATCACACTGGCCACGCCATTGATGGTGCCCTTTTCAATATCGGCACCGGGAATATTGGCAAAATCATCGCTTGGGAATACCGCGTGTGAGTGACCAAAGGCAATCGCGTCAATGCCATCGACTTCTGAGAGGTAATAGACCGAGTCTTCAGCCATCGCTTTATAGGGTGCTTGAGAGACGCCAGAGTGTGGAATAGCGACCACTACGTCCGCGCCTTTGGCTTTCATCTCTGGAACAAGCTTTTCAGCGGTTTGCTTAATGTCTTTGGCAATCACTTTGCCTTCAAGATTGGCTTTGTCCCACGTCATGATCTGAGGCGGGACAAAGCCAATGTAACCGACTTTTATGGTGTGGCTGTCACCGTCTTCATCTTTGAGTTGGTATTCTTTAATTAAATACGGGTCAAAGTAATGCTCGCCAGTCTCTGCATCAAATACGTTGGCGTTGATATACGGGAAGTTGGCGTCATTAATCGACTCTTTTAAGAACGCTAAGCCGTAGTTGAACTCATGGTTACCGATGTTACCCACTTCATAATCGAGCAAGTTCATCGCTTTATATACAGGGTGCACCTCACCGGGTTTGATACCTTTGCTGGCCATGTAATCGCCCATTGGGCTGCCTTGCAACAGGTCGCCATTATCGACCAAAAGGGCATTTTGTGCCTCATCACGCGCTTGTTTCACCACAGTGGCGGCGCGGACCAAGCCGATTTTTTGCGAGGGCTTGTTTTTGTAGTAGTCGTAGTCCATCACGTTGGTGTGAATGTCGGTGGTTTCAATCACACGTAGGTTAACGGTGTCGGCAAAGGCACTGCCAGAGGCAGCAAGCAGACCGGCAACTACCGCTGAAGCGACCGCAGAAGGCATCAAACGCATAATAAAATCTCCAGTAAAAAAGTGTGCGTCAGGTATCAAGCGGCGCCATTATGCAACTTACATTATGACAAAAGCTGTGGCCTTGATCGGCTTCTGTCATTTTGTCGGAATTGAGTGTTGATGAAAGCGGCATTTTGAGACCGTCATCATTGCGTGGTAGATGGACGTGAGGATTTTCAGCGGATAAATACACGACTTTTAATCACAAAAAAGAATAAAAAATGAATTTATAGAATTTCATGTAATATTTGCTGGGCGATATAGTGGCTGCATTGTCATCAAGGGAATGCGCGATCATGGATTATCTCCCCCTCTTTGCTCAGCTTAAACATCGTCCTTGCCTCGTGGTAGGTGGCGGCGAAGTCGCATGGCGCAAAACGCGCATGTTGCTCAAGGTGGGCGCGGCCGTCACTGTGGTTGCCCCTGACGTCGACCGTGAAATTGCGGAGGCGCAAGCGCAAGGAAAGCTGACGGTATTGCGTGAGGCGTTTCGTCCCGAACATCTGGACGGAAAGATGCTGGCGATTGCGGCGACTGACAATACCCTCGTCAATGAGCTGGTCTCCACCGCCGCTGATAGCCGCAATATCTTGGTCAATGTCGTTGATGACACCCCTAAATGCAGCTTTATTGTTCCTTCCTTGGTTGATCGCTCCCCCATCATTATTGCCATTTCATCGGGCGGTAAAGCGCCAGTATTGGCGCGGATGCTACGTGAAAAAATTGAAACCCTGGTGCCTCAGCATATTGGCAAGATGGCGGCAATGGCGGGTGCATTTCGCGACAAACTGAAAGCGCGCATTCCGACCTTAACGGGGCGGCGCAAATTCTGGGAGGCCGCTTTTAGTGGGCGGTTTGCCGATTTAGTCGCGGCGGGCAAACACCAGCAAGCCGAGCAAGCGCTGGAGCAGCTTAGCGGACAAATCACCACCCAAGGAGAGGTGGCGTTGATTGGCGCCGGGCCAGGGGATCCTGGGTTATTGACCTTGCGTGCGTTGCAATTGATGCAGCAAGCCGATGTGGTGCTTTACGACTACTTGGTGGCTGAACCGATTATGGAACTGTGCCGCCGAGACGCGGAGCTGATTTGTGTGGGCAAACGGGCGAGCTACCACAGTGTTAGCCAAGACGACATTAATCGCCTGTTGGTCGAGCATGCTCAAGCCGGAAAACGGGTGGTGCGCTTAAAAGGGGGCGATCCTTTCATGTTTGGCCGTGGTGGTGAGGAATTACAAACCCTTGCCAACGCTGGTGTCTCGTTTCAAGTGGTACCCGGGATTACTGCGGCGGCAGGGGCGACGGCCTATGCCGGTATTCCGCTCACCCATCGCGATCATGCCCAGACCGCGCTGTTTATTACCGGTCATTTGAAAAAAGAACAAGACACCTTGGAGTGGGCGACGTTAGCCCGCCCGCGTCAGACCTTGGTGATCTATATGGGCTTGATGAAATCGGCCCATATTCAAAACCAACTGATTGCCCATGGTCGATCGCCGGACACCCCCGTGGCGGTGATTGAAAACGGTACGCGTCCGGAGCAGAAAGTCTTTACCGGTCAACTCAACAATTTACCGTCGCTGGCAGAGCAAGCCGCATCACCCGCGCTTATCGTGGTGGGTGAAGTGGCGGCACTCGCCGGTCAGCTGACATGGTTTGGCGAGGGGCGCGCGGTAAGCGATGCCGACCCCACGCAAGCCCCCACCGCTGTGGTTAACTTCGCTTAAAGGATAGTTAGGATGGATGCAAAAACACTCACTCACCTCCAGCAGTTAGAAGCCGAGAGCATTCATATACTGCGGGAAGTCGCGGCGGAGTTTGATAACCCCGTGATGCTGTATTCGATTGGCAAAGACTCGTCAGTGATGCTGCATTTGGCGCGCAAAGCTTTTTACCCTGGAAAGATCCCGTTTCCACTGTTGCATGTCGATACCGACTGGAAGTTTCGCGACATGATTGCCTTTCGCGATCGCACCGCTAAAGAGCTGGGGCTAGATCTGATTGTGCACAAAAACCCAGAAGGGATGGCTCAGGGGATAAACCCTTTTGATCACGGCTCCGACAAGCATACCGATATCATGAAAACCCAAGCGCTGAAGCAGGCGCTGGATCAGCATAAGTTTGATGCGGCATTTGGCGGCGCGCGTCGGGATGAAGAAAAATCCCGCGCCAAAGAGCGTGTCTATTCGTTCCGCGATAAGAACCATCGCTGGGATCCGAAAAACCAACGGCCAGAGCTGTGGCGCAACTATAACGGTCAAGTGAATCCGGGCGAGAGTATTCGCGTGTTTCCGCTCTCCAACTGGACTGAGCTCGATATATGGCAATACATCTATCTGGAAAATATCGATATTGTCCCGCTTTACTTGGCGGCCGAGCGCCCAGTGGTAGAACGCGATGGCACCTTGTACATGGTGGATGATGCGCGGATGCCGATTGGGCCTGAGGAAACCGTGACTCATAAGTCGGTGCGTTTTCGCACCCTAGGCTGTTACCCGCTTACCGGGGCGATTGAATCTACCGCGACCACCTTGCCAGAGATCATCGAAGAGATGTTGGTCGCTACCTCAAGTGAACGCCAAGGACGGGCGATCGACCACGATCAGTCCGGATCCATGGAGCGCAAAAAGCGTCAGGGTTATTTCTAAGGAGCAGTCATGAATCCAGCAATTCAACAACAGGTGGCCGATCTGGGTATTGAGGGTTATCTGCAACAGCATCAACACAAAAGTTTATTGCGCTTTTTGACCTGTGGCTCTGTCGATGATGGTAAGTCGACTTTGATTGGCCGCTTGCTGCATGACTCGCAGCAGATCTATGAAGATCAGCTGGCTGCTGTTCATGCCGATAGCCAGCGTGTTGGCACCACGGGCGAGAAACCGGATCTGGCGCTATTGGTAGACGGCCTACAAGCCGAGCGCGAGCAGGGGATCACCATTGATGTGGCGTATCGCTATTTCTCCACCTCCAAGCGCAAGTTTATCATCGCCGATACCCCCGGCCATGAGCAGTACACCCGTAATATGGCCACCGGTGCGTCGACCTGTGATGTGGCGGTGATCTTAATCGACGCGCGCCACGGCATCTTGGATCAGACTCGTCGCCACTCGTATATCGCTAACTTGCTGGGTATTCAGCATTTTGTGGTAGCGGTGAACAAGATGGACTTGGTGGCATATAGCCAAGCTCGGTTTGATGAAATTCAAGAGCAGTATCTGGCGTTTGCCGATCAGCTCAACCCCGGCTTGTCGGTGTCTATGGTGCCCTTGTCGGCACTGGAAGGCGACAATGTGGTCAATGTCAGTGACGCGATGGCGTGGTATCAAGGCGAGCCGCTGCTCAGCCAGCTAGAAGCCATCGACATTGAAAAATCGCGCGGGACGGGCGCGTTCCGTTTTCCGGTGCAGTATGTCAATCGACCAGATCTGAACTTTCGCGGTTACGCGGGCACCCTTGCCAGTGGCGAGTTGCATGTGGGTGATGAGGTTAAGGTACTCCCCTCTGGGCTTACCGCGAAGGTCGCGCGCATCGTCACCTTTGACGGTGATCGTGAATTTGCCTTTAGCGGTCAAGCGGTCACCCTCACTTTAGATAGAGAAATTGATATCTCGCGTGGCGATCTCTTGGTGCGAGCGGATGATGACGTGGCGGTGGGTCAACGGTTTGACGCCGACGTGGTGTGGATGACGCAAACTCCACTGGCACCGGGGCGCGAATACGACATTAAGTTGGCCAGCAAGAAAACCTCGGCGCAGGTTGAGGCACTGTCCTATGGGGTCGATGTTAATACGCTTAATACTCATGACGCAGACACCTTGCCGCTCAATGGCATAGGTCGTTGCACCTTGACCCTGAGCGAAGCGGTGCCGCTGGATACCTATCACGATAGCCCGAATACCGGTGGCTTTATCCTGATTGATCGTCTCACCAATGTGACGGTCGGCGCGGGCATGATCCGTCATGTGGCCGAGGCGCAGCCGCAAACCACCTCGTCGTTCTCAGCGTTTGAGCTTGAGTTAAACCAGCTGATCCGCAAGCACTTTCCGCATTGGCAAGCGCGGGATCTGCGTCAACTGGGATAAACGATGAGTTGGCAGGAAACCACGGTACTCACCTTGCTGGTGGCGATTGTCGCCGGCTTGGTGCTCACTCGAATAAAGCCTGTTCTCTTGTTTGCGGGGGCTGCGTTTGTGGCGTTCCAAACCGGGCTCACCTCGGTTGAAGCACTGACGGCTAATTTTACCGCGCCATCACTGCTGACCTTAGTATTGCTGATTTTGGTTTCTTGTGCGCTAGAGAAAACCCATTTGACCAGCTGGGTTGCGCAGCAGGCGTCTCACGGCGCGCTACCCACCGTGATTGCGAAATTAGGTATCTCAAGTGCGCTGCTATCGGCGCTGGTCAATAACACAGCGGTAGTGGTGTCCATGATTGGCGCGATCAAGCGCAACCGACGTCACTCACCCTCACAGCTATTGATCCCATTGTCATACAGCGCCATTCTCGGCGGCACCCTAACGCTGATTGGCACGTCCACCAATCTCATTGTGAACAGCTTTGTTGAGCGGGCGGGGTTACCCAGTTTGGGCTTTTTTACCCCAACGATCATTGGTGCTGCTGCATTGGTGGCAGGGCTATTGGTATTAATCCCGTTTAGCTATCGGTTGCCACGCCATGATGGTGAACAAGAAGAGAGCTTGCCCTATGTGCTCGAAGCACGGTTGGCCGCCGACTCCCCCTTATGCGGTCGCAGTGTCGCAGACAATGGCTTGCGGGCACTACGCCGCTTGTACTTGGCCGAAATTCATCGTCAAGACGGCGTTATTGCGCCTGTGTGTCCGGATACGCCGTTATTGGCCGGTGACAAGTTGCAGTTTGCCGGCGATGTGGAAAGTGTCGCAACCTTGCAAGAGATCCCAGGCTTGACCTTGTTCGGCCAGCATCACATTGATGGACAAAACTTGATTGAGGTGGTGGTGAGCCACAGCGCCAGTATTTGTGGCAAAACCCTCAAAGCCGCCCGATTTCGAGAGACCTTTGATGCCGTGGTGGTCGCCATTCGCCGCGGCCATGAAAAACTCGACGGTGGGTTGGGCAATATTCCTTTGCATGCCGGCGATACGCTGGTGTTGGTGCCGGGCAAAACCTTTCGCCAAGACAGCCAAGCGTTACGGCGTGAATTCGTGCTCTTTAATGGTTTGGAAGCCAGTACCCGTCTTTCCGAGCGTAAAAGCGTTGCGGTACTGGCGGGATTTGTCGCGGTGATTGGCGCCGCCTTGCTCACCCCGATGCCACTGCTGAATGGTTTAGCGGCGTACTTGGTGGTGTTGCTGGTCACCGGCATTATCTCTTTGCACGATTTACAACGCCGCTTTCCGGTTGAAGTGGTGGTGATTGTCGGCGCGGCGCTGACATTGGCACAACTGATGTTGGCGTCAGGGCTGTCGGCACGCTTTAGTGATTGGTTTATGGCGACCTTTAGCGCAGGAGGCGCGATAGGGGCGCTGGTGGCTGTGTACTTGCTGACCTTGTTACTGACCGAGCTTATCACCAACAATGCCGCGGCGGCGCTGGCTTTCCCGCTGGGCTATAGCTTGGCGCTAGGGTATGGGGTTGACCCTATGCCCTTTGTGATGGCAGTGCTGTTTGGCGCCAGTGCCAGTTTTATTTCCCCTTATGGGTATCAAACCAATTTATTGGTATACAGCGTGGGCAATTACCAGCTACGTGATTATTTGCGTCTGGGGCTGCCATTATCTGTGGTGTATTCCGCAGTGGTGCTCACCCTGTTACCGATTGTTTTTCCTTTAACGTCGGTGGCCCCTTAATCATGGCGTGGCCAACGAAATAGCGGAGACTTTCATGACTGACACTGTATCTGAGCCAACCGATCCCAATGTGATCTGGCATCAACATCATGTTGACCAAGCTCAGCGCAGCGAACAAAAACAGCAGCAACCTGTCGTGCTTTGGTTTACTGGCTTGTCTGGCTCGGGCAAATCGACCATCGCTGGTGCGTTGGAGGCCGCCTTGGTAGCCGAAGGGCACCATACCTATTTGCTGGATGGCGATAATATTCGCCATGGATTGTGTCGCGATCTGGGTTTTTCCGATCAGGACAGAGCCGAGAATATTCGCCGGATTGGTGAAGTGGCCAAGTTGATGACCGATGCGGGCCTGATTGTCCTCAGTGCTTTTATCTCACCATTCCGCGCGGAGCGAGAGATGGTGCGCGAGCGTTTGCCAAAGGGGCAGTTTATCGAAGTCTTTGTCGATACGCCGCTGGCGGTGTGCGAGCAGCGCGATCCAAAAGGGCTGTACAAAAAAGCGCGCGCTGGCGAGATCCCTGCGTTTACCGGCATATCGTCAGATTATGAACCACCGCAAACACCGGCTATCCATTTAAGCGGTGATCACAGCGTCGCCGAGCATGTGGCGACCTGTTTTCACGTACTGCGTGAGCGCGGGGTGTTGCGCCCGTCAGATTAAGCGTGAGTGTTGACCGTATCACCCACATCGCTGTGCATCTCAAAGCCTTCGGCGAGCAACTCACAAATGGCGTGGTGGTAATCGGGATGCACGCGTTTACCGACCAGTTTTGCCAGCTCATGGCCGGTGGGACTAAAGCGGTAGTAATAAAGACGCATCCCTTTGTGGAGTGGGGTGAGCATGTATTGGGTGTCTTGCAATTTAAACGGCATCGCTGGTTGCATTTCAATCACACCGGATTCGAGCTCAGTGCGCAGGATCAGCCCCAAGTCCATCAATAGCATTAAGTCGGTATAAGACAGTTGATAGTGACCCAGCGAAAGCTTATGGGGCGGCTCTGGGCGTAGCAGTTGTACCAAACCTTGGCGACGGCGAAAACCGGTGACTAGCTTTTTAGTGCTGTCTTGCCCAAACGTGCTGGATAAAGCACAAGCGCGTTGCAGTGCTTGYGCTTCACGTTGCGTCATGGTTTCGAGAATGGTCAGGGCTTTAATCGAGGTGCTGCCGGGGCGGAGCATTTCTTGTTTGAGGATTTTCGCCCACAATTGCTGCATCGCGTGGCCGTGAATATTACGGGCTAAATCGAAAAAGCGAACCAGCCAATCAGGGTCGGGAGTGTGGGCGGTTTCGCTGTGACATTGATCGTAGGTGAGCGCGATGATGGCTTCGAGATTCGCTTGCTGCTTTTGCATCACATGGCGTTGTCGGTTGGCACTGCGATGAGCGAGATCTTCTTGTTCGACCTCTTGCAGGCGCGCATCGACGTGATACTCACTGGCAATCGCTTTTAGCCGCCCTTTACTGCCACGTAGGTCAGCGTCTTCTTTACAATTATGTTCCTGATGTTGCCGTTTATCGGGATGGGCATCGATGACTACGGGTTTGTCTTGCTCTGCCATGCGCGTCTCACACTGATTGTCAGCAAAATTTAATGCTGGCAAATATGTTAATTAAAGATTAAATTTGTTAACATTATGAGCGTTAACAATCAAGTGTAGGGATGCGTGTGCGTAAGCAAAAACTCAACCCCATCAATCTGCTGTTGATTGCCGTGTACATTGGCGCACTGGCGAYCTTGTCTCATTATATTGTCTGACAACATCGTGTGCGCCGATCGGGCTCACTGATTGATAGGGATTTATTCGTCGTCGTAGTCAGTTAATTGTGTGCCTTGTAGCACATAACCCACTTCTGCCAAGTCATGGCTGACATGTTCGGTTTTCAGCGTGCCTTCGACATAAACCACATCCCATAACTGTTGAATCGGCGCACCGCCAGCAAACTTTACATAAATTATCTGATTCGGGGGTGGGGGTGGAACATGAATACAGGCGCCAAGAAAGGGCACCATTAGGAATTCCGTGACTACTTTATCGTCGCCTTCCAGTGGGATCACAAAGCCGGGAATTTTGACTTGGCTGTTATTGAGCTCTGGGCGAACCGAGCCAACCAAGCTTTGCGGGTTTTCACCGTCGTGATTGATTTCTGGCATACCCCGACTATCGAATTGAGCACGTTCGTGCTCAGGAACCAAATCAATCCAATCCAGTTTGAGTGGTTCATTGCTCGCCCACGAAGGCGAGCTCAACACACCGCTCAGTAAGGCAATAAGCCCGAGCATTATTCGTTTTTTCATCTGTTATACCTTAATTGTCATGCCATCGGCGAGCGCCTGTCGGTAGGCGCGCCAAGCCGGAATTAATCCCACGATAAAGCCAGCGACCAATACACCGGCCATCAGTGATAGCTCGTAAGAAGACGGCCAGTCGAGTGGCAAGAACAAGCCAAATTCACTGAGAATATAGGGTTGTGTCAACGCGAGTCCACCATAAAGTAGGAGCACGCCAACGACGATACCCGCAAGGGTGATCGCAACCGCCTCACTGACCAAAAGCAAAATAATATGCAAAGGGCGCGCGCCCATCGCACGTAAGATTGCCATTTCTCGTCGACGTTCGTTCAAGCTAGTGAGCAGGCTTGAGAGCATACCCAACAGCCCCGCGACGGCCACAAAGCCAGAGATCACCAGCAGGGCTTGTTCGCCAACTCGCATCATGCTCCATAGCTCGTGCAAGGCAATGCCAGGCATGATGGCGGTTAACGGTTCGCGTGGATAGGTGTTGACCCAACGTTGGACAGCGAAGGTTTTGATTTTGCTTTTCAAGCCCACCATCACCGCGGTGAGTTGCTCCGGTTGCAGCTCGCGTTGTTGCGCTTGCGCTTGGGTCAGGCCTTGGCCGAGTCGTGCGCCACTTTCCCAGCCGACATGAATCGCTTCGATGGCTTCAAGCGACACATGCACGCTACGGTCGACGGGAGTGCCTGTGGGGGCCAAGATCCCAGTGACCGTAAAGGGCAGGTTGTCATGCTGATTAAAGCCTTTGTCGGCTAGTCCATGGGCAATGACCAGACTATCGCCCATCTTGTATCCCAGCTCTTTCGCCACTTGGGCGCCAATCACGGTATCAAATAAGCCGGAAAATGGGCCACCCTGGCGAAAGGCCAGTGGCTGCTTTTGACCATACTGGTAATGGTCAAAGTAATCATTGGTGGTACCAACCACGCGAAAACCTCGATGAGAGTCCCCCAGTGAAATAGGGATGGTCCAACTCACATCCGGATGCTCACCAAGGCGCTGGTAACTGTCCCAACCGATATTGTTGGTGGCGTTACCGATTCGAAACACGGAATAGAGCAGTAAATTGATGGGGCCGGAGCGGGCGCCGACAATTAAATCGGTGTTGGAGATGGTATTGGCAAAGCTGGCTTTGGCTTGGGTGCGCACCTTTTCCACCCCGAGCAAGAGCACCACGGCAATGGTGACGGTCAGCAAAGAAAGCAGTGCGGTGGCGCGGCGATTCTTGAGGCTTTGCCCTGCCAATCCTAACAGTGAAATCATTGGTTAGCCTCCTCGCGATGTATGGCACGATTAAGCGCAGGAAGCGAGACATCGCGGTCAAATAAGGGCGCCAATTGGCTGTCATGGCTGACAAACAATAAGCTGCTGTTGGCTTCCCGGCAGCGGTCTTGAAGCAACTGAATAAAGGTATTGCGGGTGTCCGCATCGAGCGCAGAGGTCGGCTCGTCAGCGATAATTAACGCCGGTGCCCCAATTAATGCCCGTGCCGCGGCGACCCGCTGTTGCTGGCCGATACTCAGCGCAGTCACCGGCTGATGGTAACAGTGTGCGGGAAGACCAAGCTTATCGAGTAAATAGGCGGCCTCTTGGTGTGCCGGTTGGCTAAGTGCCTGACGCCGCGTGTGAGAAAAGCGCAGCGGGACGGTGACATTATCAATCACCGATAAATAGGGCAGCAGATTAAATTGCTGAAAAATATAACCAATATGATTAGCACGGAATTGATCCCGTTGGCGATCATTCAGTGCGGTTAGCGCTTGATGATTGACCGTCAGTGTTCCCGATTGCGGGGTATGAATACCTGCAATCAGGCTCAGTAGCGTGGATTTCCCGCTGCCACTAGGGCCTTTTAAAAATACATGCTCGCCCTCACCGACCGCAAAGCTATCGATATCTAAGATCGGTTGCGGCTGAGCTGGCCACGTAAAACGTAGTTGTTCGATGGTTATCATGCCTGACAGGGGCGCTGGATGCGCCCCGCCTCCTTGTTCACTACCACTGGATGTGCGACTTGGCACGATTCAAGGTTTCGACCCAGACCTTGTCATCAGTAAAGGCCTGAATTTTGATGGTTTCTGTGTTGGGGAATAGGCTAAACCAATCAGTTTGCAATTCGGTGAAAGCTTGCGGGTTTTGGCAAACGAATTGGTAGTTTGCCGATAAGGTGTTGTGGTTACCGTGATCATGCCCATGATGATCGTCATGGTGATCACCATGCTTGTCGTGATCATGATGGCCCTCATGCGCATGGTGGCTGTGATCATTGTGGTCACCATGATCCTCATGATGAGCATCTTTGCCGTCTCGGCCATCGCGACCGTCCCGATGGGCGTGGCCATCTTCGCCATCTTCACCGTGAATGCTATTGTGCTCATGCTCATGCTCATGCTCATGCTCATGCTTGTGGTCATGGTCTTCAAAGCTGCTCGTTACCTTGACGTCGACCAGCTGGCAATTCGCCGCTTCAGCAAGCTGGAAGCGTTTCCCGCCATCACGCAGTAGTGCATAAGCATCTTCGAGCGTTTGCTGATCCTTGGCGTTTTTAGGGTGGTGCTCAAACCCAACCACATCATGGCCGGGCGCGGTCAATTCAATCAGCACGCGCTCACCGTCTTGGGCAAGACTTGCGGTGACTTCACCGTGCACATGGGCATCGAACGACTGATAGTTGGCTTCGTCAGCAAATGTGGCTGTGGACGCGGTTGCGATAGCCATGGCGATAACATTGGGTAAAAAACGCGTTTTCATTGGGTTCTCCTAGTGAATAAATGGGTTAAATCATTACGGTATTTATTCGACGAGGAGGGTCGCGTGCCGAAAAGGCAATGGCGATGTGGTAAGCCTGAGCTGGCTTTGAGAGTGCAATAATCTCGTTGACGACATAAGTGGGGGCAGGCGCTGAGGTCGCATACGCGATCAGTGCGGGAGGCGCCAAATGACAGAGGCTGCAATGTTCGCTGTGATGTGTGGGCGTGAAGGTATCGAGGTGATGACACGCCCACAGCCCAGATTGGCTGAGTATGACAATCAACAGCAAATGGACGATCAATGGCCGAGTCATGCAGGCATCCACACCTTCAAAAGTAATGTAATAACATAACAATTATAACCATCGACGCCAAGTGTTGAAAAACGCGGGCTTTGCCCGCGCATGGCACTATTGATTGACCAGTTGAGTCACTAAGCTAATCACTTGGTTCACTTCGTCGGGACTTAATTTGCCTTCTTTGACAAAACGCACCGTGCCTTGGTCGTCGAGTACCGCGATCAGCGAGCTTTCTTCTTTTAAGCGCCACGCCTTTGCGACACTGCCGTTTTCGTCGAGCACAATTGAGGACCAACTAAAATCTCGCTTACTGTCTTCTGCTGAAGATTTGACAAAACCGCCTGTGCCCCAAATCGCATCATCTTGATTAATGATGGTGGTGGTTTGGTAGCGAGCATCGTCAAAGTCTGCGGCGGTGATGGCTTCCATCAAGGGGGCATTCATTTCTTTGGCGCTGCTGCGTCCGGCGATGGCTTGGATCACGCGTACTTTGCCCGGCAGTTGTTCGGTTTGCCAAGCTTGATAAACAATATCGTCGCCATTCAAGGTCAGCTCGCCGTGCTCGGCGACTTTGGCTGAAGGTAAAGGTGCACCATTTTGGATCGTATGCGCCCAACTGGTGCCTGTGAATAGCGCAAAGGTGAGAGCAAGTAGGGTGGTCTTTTTCATTCTTTATCATCCATGTCTGTGGTCATTATTTGGCATCAGGTGCCAAGTTATCTATGGTTACGCCAGACGGTGAGTTGTGCCAAGTGGCAAAGGTTAATCCGTGCGCAAGATCGGACTTTTCTGCGTCGATCGAACTTACGCTGCAAAACGTATTTATCTAAATCGGGAACTTCTGTTCGCTAGCAGGCTCTAATGCTGTGATTGCCATCTTATTGAGGTGGCACTTTGCTTGCTTAGCTTTATACGCGGAGATTGCCAGATAATATGCGGCGCTCCAAGGTGGCAATATCATACGGTCATCGTGGCTGTGAAAGAAATGAATTGCCGTTTCGGTCTGCTTAGACAGACTTTGAGAACAAGAAAGGGATCCTTATGCTTAGAATCTTTCGTCAATATCGGCCAACCCAGATTGCGCGGTATGTGAAACGATTTTTTAAGGGCCGACTCTATATTGAAGGTGTAGGCGCGTTTGAATTTGATGGTGGACGTTTACTGCCGCCCGGGCATAGTGATAGACGTGCACTGTCGGTGATGACTGAGGTGAATAAAGAAATTAAAGCCATGGCCATTACCGCATAAACATCGCCACACTGAAAAACACGTCCAAACGGACGTGTTTTTTTATGCCTAGCCATTTAGCAGTGGTTAATTGCCAAAGGCTTATTGTGGTGGGAAACACACACCTGTGCCACCCAAGCCGCAGTAGCCTTGTGGATTTTTGTGCAGGTACTGCTGGTGGTCAGTTTCTGCGAAGTAGTAAGCGCCAGCCGTTGCGATCTCAGTGGTGACTGCATCGGGCTTGCCGGCCTCTCTCAATGCCGCTTGATAGGTTGCCAGACTTGCCTCGACGCTGGCTTGGTCCGCCGGATCACAATAGTAAATCGCCGAACGATATTGCGGGCCAATGTCATTGCCTTGACGCATGCCTTGGGTCGGATCGTGGTTTTCCCAGAACACCGCCAGTAGGGTGTCTAAACTCACCACGGACGGGTCGAAAATCACATTGACCACTTCGGCATGGCCGGTTTGTCCCGTGCATACGTCTTGATAACGCGGATGTTGGGTGACGCCGCCACTGTATCCGACCGAGGTCATCACGACACCCGGCTGTTGCCACCATTTACGTTCGGCACCCCAAAAACAGCCCATGCCAAAAATAACCTGTTTTTGACCGGCCGCGGGGGTGGCCGTGATAGGCTGATTAAATACCGCGTGCGGTTCGGCTGGAACAATCGGGTCGGTGCGATCGGCTATCGCATTCTCGGGTTGGGTAAAGGAAGATTGCATCGACATAGGCATCCTTTGACTGCTGTGGTGTAAAAGCGCAAAGCGGACTGCTGTGCGCGTCAGTGGGTTGGCGTACAGGCATGGATTCCGCACCTTGTCATCGACATGATGCTGGCATCCTGCCCCGCTCAACACGTAATATGGCAAGATATCATCAATTTAGCCGGGCGACACCCGGGTATTGGATCTCACTGCATGAATATACGGCTATTCCCCCTATTCGCGATCGCTATCAGCGTGATGTCTAGCATCGCCCATGCGGAAGTCGACATTGATATTGAAGGGCTCGATGGTATTGCACAAGACAACGTCGAGACCTATTTAGCCGCGATTGCTCCAGAAGAGCGGGATGGCTCCTACCGGTTTATTGCTCGCGTCGAAAAAGATGTGCGCAAAGCGCTGCAAGCGGTGGGTTTCTATCAACCTAAGATCACTACGCGAATGGACGGAGACGCTACGCTGGAGGTCAAGGTTGATCCGAGCAAACCTGTTCGCTTGGCACAAGTGGATGTGGTGTTTAGCGGTGAGGCGGGCATGGATGACGATTTTCATGCTCTCAAGGCTGACGGGCCGCAGCCGGGCGCGATTCTTA
Organism: Salinivibrio sp. IB872; assembly: GCF_001995345.1. NCBI lineage: Bacteria > Pseudomonadati > Pseudomonadota > Gammaproteobacteria > Vibrionales > Vibrionaceae > Salinivibrio > Salinivibrio sp. IB872. The sequence goes on from NZ_MUFO01000011.1 coordinate 16,573, forward strand.
ACCACGGAGACTATGAGTCCCTGAAAAGCCAAATCCGAAGCTTGGCGGTGAAAAAGGGATACTTTGACGGTCGTTTTACGCAAACACGTCTCGAAGTCTCTCCCACCCGCCAACAAGCGTTTATTCGTTTGCACTTTGCCAGTGGCAAGCGTTACCACTTTGGCGCGATTCGTTACCAAGGCTCACAAATTCAGTTGCAGCGTCTTGATACCTTACGTGGTTTTTCACCGGGCGATCCGTATCAGGTCTCGGCATTGGGTGAGTTTAACCAAGCCCTCGCGAATACCGGTTGGTTCTCCAGTGCCTTGGTGCAAGCGGACATGGAGCAAGCGGAAGATAATGAAGTCCCCATCAAGGTGACCTTGACCCCGGAAGCGCGCAACAAGTTTGAAACGGGGATTGGGTATTCCACCGACATTGGGCCACGTCTTAAGCTTAATTGGCGTAAGCCTTGGTATAATTCAAGGGGGCATAGCCTGAGCACATCATTGGCGGTTTCTAAGCCAGAGCAAACCCTTACTTCTACCTATAAAGTGCCGCTTGACGATGTTTCACGGGAATATTACCAAGTTCAGCTGGGGTTAAAAAATACAGACCAACGCGATACTACCAGTTTTGAAGCGACGACTTCTGTCTCCCGGCACTGGCTTTATGATACCGGCTGGCAGCGCAGTGTCTCGTTACGCTGGCTGTACGAAAACTATAGCCAAGGGCAAGATGAAGATATCGTCAGCGTGGTGCTGCCGGGCGTCAACGTTACCCGAACGCGTGTGCGTGGTGGTCTGATGCCGCATTGGGGAGACAAGCAATCACTGACGCTGGAGGCTGCCGACCCTGCGTGGCTGTCGGATATTAGCTTGCTGCGACTTCAAGGTCGTAGTGTTTGGATTCGCAGTTTAAATAAGAATCATCGTGGCTTACTCCGCGTTGATGGTGGCGCCCTGATTTCTGAACAGTTTAGTGAAGCGCCGCCATCGTTACGTTTTTTCGCCGGGGGCGATAACAGTATTCGCGGTTATGGCTACGAGACCGTGTCGCCTGTCGATGATAACGGTCAGCTCAGTGGCGCCCGTTACATGTTAACCGGTACGTTGGAATATCAGTATCGTCTGGGAGGCAACTGGTGGTGGGCATTATTTGCTGATGGTGGTGACGCGTGGACCCACAATTTATCGTGGAAGCGTGCGGCTGGTACCGGTATTCGCTGGTCATCGCCGGTCGGCCCGATTCGTCTTGATGTTGCGCGTGGTTTTGATAATGACGATGATGATTTTCGTATACACCTTACGCTAGGGCCTGAGTTATGAGTCGTTGGTTGGTCAGGCTAACGTTTATTGCGTTAATCAGTCTTTTTTCTGTGGTGGGGCTGGTAGCGGCCGCACTTTTTACACCAGTGGGCTTGCAGCTTGGGCTTTGGGGCGCGCAGAAAGCACTACCTGCGTTATCAGTCGATGAGGCCGACGGCAGCCTACTTACCGGCTTTGTGCTGCAAGGGGTGCGCTATGATGATGCCCAGCTGCAACTGAATGCCGAGCAACTAAAGCTTGTTATCCATGGTAAGTGCTTACTGACGCCTGCGCTTTGTATTGATCAATTGGCCGCCAAGGGGGTCACGCTCGATATTGACTTGCCCGCGAGTGAGGAGGATACATCGTCGCAAGACGTATCCACGTCGGCTATCCAAGCGCCGCTGCCTATTCACATCAATGCCTTTGCCTTTAAGGATGTGGCGATTCAGGTTGCCGAGCAGTCGGTGAGTTGGCGCCAATTGCAAGGGGGCGTGCATTTTGTTGGCGATACCTTAACCCTATCGCCGACCGATTGGCAGCAGTTGGTGGTGAGCCTGCCGAGCAACACTGAACCTCAAGAAAACACCGACCAAGCGGTCGGTAAACCGGATAGCGCGGTGGCAAGCCCGCCATGGCATTATCCGGGGCTGGAATTACCCACGGTAGCGTTGCCGCTGGCTATCGAGGTGGAGCAGCTCCATCTGCAAGATGCGCGGATTGACACGGGCACAGTACAAACTCTCTCAGCGTTATCTTTGGCGGGTAGCGTTCGAGGCAGTGCGGTGACTATTGATAATTTCTCGGTGACCGCCCCCCAAGGCACGGCGAGCCTTGCAGGTGATATTACACTTGAAGGTGAGTACCCACTGACCTTGCAAGCGCAGTTGACCAATAACCTTGCTCCCCTTCAAGACCAAGCCCTATCGCTGTCGGCCTCAGGAAGTCTTGCCGCGCTTAAGCTAAACGCGAATGCGCGCGGCCCGGTGACGGCGACGCTTGAGGGAGAAGCAAACGTGCTGGCGCCGAACTTACCTTTTGCGTTGCAATTGGAGAGCGAGGCATTGGCGTGGCCGCTGACGGGGGAAGCGATCGCGGCATTACGCGAGCTACACTTTCACGCCGATGGCGATCTATCTGACTATCAGCTTGGCTTACACACTGAGGTTGATGGCCCTGACGTGCCAACCACCCAGCTAGATCTTGCCGGAAGAGGCAGCCTGACGGCGCTGACTCTCTCGCAGCTTGAAGCTAATACGCTTGGAGGTAAGGTGGCCGGTCGTGCCAGCGTGGATTGGTCCAGCGTACCTTTTTGGCAAGCTGAATTAGGCTTTGCCAACATCCAACCTCAGCAGCAATGGCCGGAGGTCACAGGAGATCTAACCGGCGCAATCAGCCATCGTGGCCGCTTAACGGCCCAAGGCGGGTGGGAGGTATCTGTGCCTACGTTGGTGGTGCATGGGGAGTTGCAAAAACTGCCGCTAGCGGTCGCGGGCGCGCTTAACGCGCATGATCGTGATGGCGATGGTCAACCGAGCGTGTCAACACCGGGATTGACGCTGTCACACGGCCCCAACCAAGTGACGGCGCAAGGACAAGTGCGTGATGAGTGGCAAATGGGACTGTCGGTCGATATTGCCGACTTATCGCAATCCTTGCCGATGTTCACTGGTGTGATCCGCGGCGATGCGAAACTAAGCGGGCCGTTTGCGCAGCCAACCGCAAAGTTGGCGATTCATGCTAAGCAATTGCGTTGGCAAGATGTGCGCATTAATCAGCTAACGGTAGACGGTGATCTGGCCGTAAAAGATCGCTTGGGTGGTGATTTGACGGTGTCGGTATTGGGCGGACGCTATCAAACCGCGCGCTTGGATAACCTCGATTTAACTGTGCGCGGTGATGAAGCGGCCCATCAGCTAGATTTGCGCTGGCAAGGGGCACCGGCGTCTGGCGCGTTACGTATTGAAGGCGCGCTAGCGCGAGAGACAGGCTGGAAAGGGCGATTGCTTAATACATCAGTGAACGTGGAAGATCTTGGCGATATTGTGCAGCAAAGTGCGGCACCCATTGCGTTTAGTTTCGCTGATATGCAAACCGAGGTTGGCGAACATTGTTGGCAGTGGCAATCAACGTCTTTGTGCTTATCGCAACCGGCGACAATCGGCGAGCAAGGTGATGTCGTCGCTAAAATTGAAGGCTTTGAAGCGGCGCAAATCGCTGCCTTCTTACCGCCGGAATGGCAACTTAATACACGTGCCAATGCCGCGGTGCATGCACGCTGGCAGCCTGATGCCTCGCCGGATGTGCAAGCCTCGATTGATATCGCGGATGGCAATCTGCGCCAGCAGGCCGACACACCACTGGTAATTGGCTGGCAGCATGCCAACCTCAATGCGCGTTGGCATCAAGATGCACTGCAAGGTGCGCTGGCACTAACCTTGTCTGAGGGCGGCACACTGGCATCAGCCTTTACCTTGAATGATCTGTTAGCGTCGACACGTACGATTGATGGGAATGTGCACATGAATGCGGTGCAACTTGCCAAACTGGAACCCTTACTCGGCGGCGACAAACAAGCCGATGTTAATGGCGAAGTGAATGCTAACTTACGCGTTAAAGGCCCGATTACACTGCCGCAAGTCTTTGGCGAGCTGGATATCAGCGCATTACGTGTGAAAGGGCTATCATCGCCGGTTGATGTTAATGACGGTCAGGTGACGGTCAACCTGGATGGTCAGCAAGGACAGTTAACCGGCCAGCTGATTACACCCGATGGCACCTTGCGCCTCAAAGGCGAGGGGCGATGGCCGACCGTGAGAGATTGGTTGTTTAATCTGAATGTCGCGGGCGATGCATTGCGGGTGAATGTGCCTCCGATGGTCCGTCTTGATGTCGCGCCTGACTTAACGGTTTCAGCAACCCCGGAACAAGTGGCGATTCGCGGCGATATTGAGGTGCCATGGGGAAGGATTGAAGTGGAACATTTGCCGGAATCAGCCGTTACTGTGTCGGATGATACGGTGATCCTCAATCAAAATTATGAGCCTGAAGACGCGGAACAAAAAGACGCGGTTCCCTTTAATTTGGTCACCGATATGCGCTTAGTGCTTGGCGATGAAGTACGGCTGGCAGCGTTTGGCTTGAAGTCGCGTTTGGCAGGTGAACTCAACATTAAGAACAACCGCAAGGGCGCCTTGATTGTCGGCAACGTGAGCTTGCTGGAAGGGACCTATCGCTCATTTGGACAAGATTTGATTATCCGTAAAGGGGAGATCTTATTTAATGGCCCCGCGGATCAGCCGTATTTGCAAGTCGAAGCGATTCGTAATCCCGAGCGCACTGAGGGCGATGTGGTCGCGGGGATCCGACTCACAGGGCCTGCCGATGAGCCGGTGGCGACTGTATTTATGGATCCGGCCGGTTCACAGGCCAATGCCTTGTCATACTTGTTACGCGGCCGCGCGCTTGATGCTGGCGCCGGTGATGCCAATATGACCTCGATGCTGATTGGCTTGGGCTTGGCGCAAAGTGGCAAACTGGTGGGCGAAATTGGTCAGGCGTTTGGGGTCGAGGATCTCACTCTCGATACCTCTGGCGCCGGCGATGAGCAAAAAGTCGAGGTCTCGGGATATATTCTGCCTGACTTGGAAGTGAAGTATGGGGTGGGGATCTTTGATGCGATAGGGGTGTTCACGGTACGCTATCGATTGATGAAAGATCTATATCTTGAAGCGGTATCCGGTGTCGATCAGGCGGTGGATCTGCTCTATCAGTTTGAGATCAAATAGAAAAAAGCCCGCGTGTTGACGCGGGCTTCTAGCTTCATGGCGATGACACGATTATTTTTGCGCGCGCTCAAATGAAGACAGGATTTCGTCTTTTGCCGCCTGGGCATCTTCCCAACCGTCTACTTTCACCCACTTGCCGGCTTCTAGCTCTTTATAGCGCTCGAAGAAGTGCGTGATTTGTGCTTTTAGCAGTTCAGGCAGGTCGTTCACGTCTTTCACGTGATCGTACTCTTTGGTCAGCTTGCTGTGCGGTACCGCGATCACTTTGGCATCTTCACCAGACTCGTCGGTCATTTTTAGCACACCAACAGGGCGACAGCGGATCACTGAGCCGGGTACCAATGGGAATGGGGTTGGAACCAGCACATCAACTGGGTCGCCGTCCAAAGACAAGGTGTGGTTTACATAGCCATAGTTACATGGGTAGAACATAGGCGTTGCCATGAAGCGATCAACGAATACGGCGCCGCTGTCTTTGTCGACTTCGTACTTGATTGGATCGGCGTTGGCAGGAATTTCAATCACCACATAAATATCTTCAGGCAGATCTTTGCCCGCTGGGACCTGGTTCAGGCTCATGGGATGTCCTTTTGTTTATCAAAAAAGTGTGTGCCAATTATAACCACCGAGCGTGAAAATAACAGAGGCGACCGCCGTGGTCGCCTCTTAATCATGATTTGCGATGAAATCTCACCGTCTTACTGCACTTAGTTATCGTCGTGATCGGGGTAGCGTTCGAGGAATTCACCGACTTTGTCCACCATATTGCTTRAGCCGACAAAGAAAGGCACGCGTTGGTGCAGCTCTTTCGGATCGATATCCATGATGCGCTGGGTACCATCGGTCGCTTTACCACCAGCTTGCTCAATAATAAACGCCATGGGGTTGCACTCGTAAAGCAAGCGTAGCTTGCCGTTGGGATATGCAAGTGTGCTGGGGTATAAGTAAATACCGCCTTTTAGCAGGTTGCGGTGAAAGTCCGCGACCAAAGAGCCAATATAGCGTGAGGTGTAGGGACGCTTCTCATTAGGGACGTTTTCTTGACAGTACTTGATATATTTTTTGACGCCTTGTGGGAATTTGATGTAGTTCCCTTCGTTAATCGAGTAGATGTTACCGTCTTGAGGGATGGTCATGTTTTCATGCGACAAGCAGAATAGCCCAAGCGACGGGTCATAGGTAAAACCGTGCACGCCATCGCCTGTGGTGTAAACCAACATGGTTGATGAGCCGTAAATGACGTAACCGGCAGCCACTTGGCGGTGGCCGGGCTGTAAGAAGTCTTCCTCGGTGGGGGGAGTACCCACCGGCGATACGCGGTGGTAGATAGAGAAAATGGTGCCAACAGACACATTAACATCAATGTTAGAGGAGCCATCCAGTGGATCGATGAGGACCACATACTTGGCATTGCGGTTGAGTTGCTTGTTGAAAATAACCGCTTCGTCTTCTTCTTCACTGGCGACACCACAGACGTGGTCGCGGGCTTCCATGGCGGCTTTAAACTTTTCGTTGGCGTAGACATCGAGCTTTTGCTGCTCTTCGCCTTGTGCGTTTTCTGTGCCAATCGCGCCGGCAATATCGACCAGACCGGCTTTGTTGACTTCACGGTTAACAATTTTGGCGGCCAGACGGATGGAGGCGAGAAGAGAAGATAAATCACCGCTGGCGTGCGGGAAGGCGTGCTGTTTCTCAACAATATACTCGCCGAGGGTCTTAATGTCGGGCATTCTCAATCCTTAATGATGATGAACTTTCTTTCTGATGCAATCGGATACATGGGCAGTCAGCTGCCTCTTAAAATCACGGATATTCTAGCGCCAGCGACTTTTTAATCGTACTGAAGAAATACATAGAGCAAGGGAAGTGTGATCGCCACATAAAAACCATGTCAGATGTACGCAAGCGATAAGACCCAAGCGCCAATCCAAGGCATAATGACAGCCTTATGCCGGATGGCTGAGTAACCAATACAACACAGTGAAAGCTATGCATATTCATATTCTCGGCATCTGCGGCACCTTTATGGGTGGCGCCGCGATGCTCGCAAAACAATTGGGGCACAGGGTGACCGGCTCTGATAGCCATGTTTACCCCCCGATGAGTACGTTACTCGAATCTCAGGGTATTGAGATTATCGAAGGTTATGATCCGGCTCAGCTTGCCCCCGTTCCGGACCTTGTGGTGATTGGTAATGCAATGAGTCGTGGCAATCCCTGTGTTGAGGCGGTACTAAACCAAGGCTTACCGTATACGTCAGGCCCGCAATGGTTGCATGATTTCTTATTACGAGACCGCTGGGTGCTGGCGGTTTCTGGCACACATGGTAAAACCACTACCGCTAGCATGTTGGCATGGATCTTAGAAGATTGCGGCTACGCGCCCGGTTTCTTGATTGGCGGTGTCGCGGGGAATTTTAATGGCTCGGCACGATTGGGCGATAGCCCATTTTTTGTGGTAGAAGCCGATGAATATGACAGCGCGTTTTTTGATAAACGCTCCAAGTTTGTTCATTACCAACCGAAAACCTTGGTGATCAACAACCTTGAGTTCGACCATGCCGACATATTTGATGATTTGGCCGCGATTCAAAAGCAATTCCACCATGTGGTGCGAACTTTGCCGGGGATTGGGCAAATCATTGCGCCCTCGGACGATGCCAATGTCGCAGAGACGCTTGCCATGGGGTGCTGGAGTGAATGCGTTTATGCAGGACCAGATGGACAATGGCAGACGGTGAAAAAAGATCCAGCCGGCAATCATTTTTCGGTGTATTTTGCCGGCGAGCATGTTGGGGATGTGAACTGGGACTTGGTTGGCGATCACAATGTACGTAACGCGTTAATGGCCATTGCGGCAGCGCGTCATGTGGGCGTGACGCCTGACTTAGCCTGTCAGTCGCTCGAGACCTTTATCAATACCAAGCGACGTCTTGAGTGGCGCGGCGAGCAAGCCGGTGTCACTGTGTATGATGACTTTGCTCATCACCCGACGGCGATTCGACTGACCCTTGAGGGGTTACGTGCGAAAGTCGGTAATGGCCGTATTCTGGCGGTGTTAGAGCCTCGTTCCAATACCATGAAGCAAGGGGTTCACAAAGACACCTTGGCGGCGTCATTGGCTCGTGCTGACCAAGTGTTCTTGTTCCAACCCCAAGGGCTGGATTGGTCGCTTGAAGCGGTGGTGGATAGCTGCGAGCAGCCGGCGCACATTCATGCCGATATTGATGGGTTGGTGACCGCTTTATGTGAGCAAGCCCAAGCAGGCGATACCGTGTTGGTGATGAGTAATGGTGGCTTTGGTGGTATTCACGACAAGCTGCTTAACGCGCTCGGCGATAAAGGGGAAAAGCATGGCGGATAAACGCATCACTCTGGCATGGACAGGTGCATCTGGCGCGCCATACGGGCTACGTTTGCTCGAATGCCTGCTTGCACAGGATTATCAGGTTTTCTTATTGATCTCATCGGCAGCACGTGTGGTGTTAGCCACCGAACATGGCCTGAAATTGCCTGCCGGGCCTGACGCGGCCAAAAAGGTATTGGTGGAACATTTACAGTGCAACACGGATAAGCTAGTGGTGTGTGGCAAAGAGGATTGGTTTTCGCCAGTTGCCTCAGGGTCAGCGGCACCGAAGCAAATGGTGGTATGCCCTTGCTCCGCCGGTTCATTGGCGTCGATTGCGCATGGCTTGTCCGATAACTTGATTGAACGGGCGGCGGATGTGGTGCTCAAAGAACGGGGGCAATTGTTACTGGTCGTTCGCGAGACGCCGTTTTCAACGCTGCATTTAGAAAACATGCACAAGCTATCGCAGATGGGCGTCACCATTATGCCTGCTGCGCCGGGTTTTTATCACCAACCCCAGTCTATTGACGACTTGGTCGATTTTATGGTGGCGCGCATTCTCGACCACTTAGGCGCGGCGCAAACCTTGGTGCCGCGCTGGGGGTATGATCAACGCCCTCGCGATAAAGCATAGTCAATCAGGTTCAGGCAAGGCCTGAACCTTCACTTTACGAGGGTGGCCCTAAATGAGCAGCCAGATATCGGCTAAGGTTTGAGTACCATCACGTGCACTGTCGCCCCTTCGAGCACTTTGGCGGCGACGGAGCCGAGCATCATCTTATTGACACGTGAACGTTTGTGGCTTGGCATCACGATGAGATCGCAGCCAATACGCTCGGCGGTTTTAATGATCCCCTTGTAAGGCTTTCCTTCCGCGATCGACACCTCACAGGCGATAGTTTTTGGCACGTATTTATCCGCAAAGCCTTGTAAGTTTCGCTTCATATCGCGTTTCATTTTGTTGGCGGCGTCTTCCGGGAAATAAGAGGCCACCATCGAATTATGAATGCCCGGCAGTACAGTCAGTAGGTGTATTTTTGCGCCAGATTGGCTGGCCAGCCAGACGGCATGATCGACGGCCTTGTCAGCAAAGCTCTCATCATTGAGGTCAAGCGGAACCAAGATGTGTTTATACATAGCGATATCCTTTACGGTCTAAAAAAGAAAAGGGCACGCGGTAAAACACGTGCCCTTAACACTAGGCTTGACGAATGCGACGGCGTTGATTCCAGCCGAGTAATGCCAAGAGCAACAAAGTTGGCACGAAGACCCATTCTTTCCATGGGCGGACATTGTCGACAGTCACGGCTTTGATTTGCCAATCAAAATCGATACCTGCTTTGTCTGCATCACTGCCAAACTGAATCATATCTACCAAAAGTTTGCCATCTTCTTCACGGAGCATGAGGCCTGTTTCACTGACGCGTGCTTCGCCGCTTTCCAAGCTGTGATCGATGGGGAGCACGACATGTTTCGCTATCTGCTCTCCAAAGAAGTTTTCCCCTTCCACTTCAAGCTGTAACGGCTCGCCTTCAGGCAAGGTGCCTGCGATACGTACTAATTCAGTGCCCGGATAGCTGGTGGTCGGTGGGTATACTTCGTCCCACCAAAAGCCAGGACGGAAGAGCGAGAAGGTGATCACTAGAAGCAGTGCGGTTTCCCACCATTTATTCTTAGTGAGCCACCACCCTTGTGTTGCGGCGGAAAAAGCCAGCATTGCGATGGTTGCCGACACCACGGTTAAGATCAGGTGAATAGGGCCCTCTAGGTCTAGCAACAACAACTGGGTGTTGAAGATAAACATAAACGGCAGGATGGCGGTACGGATGTCGTAGGTAAAGCCCTGCACACCGGTACGTATCGGATCGGATTTAGCAATGGCCGCCGCGGCAAAGGCAGCCAAGCCGACCGGTGGCGTGTCATCGGCAAGGATACCAAAGTAGAACACGAACAAGTGTACCGCGATCAAGGGAATGATCAGCCCTTGTTGTGCGCCTAAGGTAACAATCACGGGCGCCATCAGCGTGGAGACCACGATATAGTTGGCGGTAGTCGGTAGACCCATCCCCAATAGCAAGCTGATGACCGCGGTAAACAGCAGCATCAAGAAGATGTTGCCGCCGGAGATAAACTCGACAAAGTCCGTCATCACTAGACCGATGCCAGTGAGGGTGACGGTACCCACCACAATCCCCGCAGCCGCAGTGGCAACGCCGATACCAATCATGTTACGCGCACCGGTCACAAAGGCTTCGGCCAGATCGACCACACCGTCGCGGATTTCTTCTTTAAAGTTGGTCCGTTGATTGAAGTAAGCAATCAGCGGGCGCTGGGTGAGAATGATAAAGATCATAAACACCGTCGCCCAAAATGCGGACAAACCCGGTGAGAAGCGTTCGACGGTCAAACACCAAACCAATACGCCAATAGGCAACAAATAGTACAAGCCAGAACGCACGGTTGGGCCCGGCTCTGGTACCTCAGACAAATCGGCGGCAGCAGGGTCTTCTGCCGCTTCGGATTTGTACTGGGCGGAATAGCGCACCAACAGCACATAAGCGATTAGTGTCAGCAGGCCAATGATAACGGTTGCCATGGCACCGAACACATCTTTGGTCCAACCGATACCGTAATAGACCGCTGCGCTGAGGACCAGTAAGCCCACAAACACGGTCATAAATGAGAACAGTTTTTGTAGCAAGGTGCTGGTGTGGCGGCGCGGTAGGCCCTGCATCCCAGCCTTACACGCTTCTAAATGCACGATGTAAATTAGGGCAATGTAAGAGATCAGTGCAGGAAGCAGTGCGGCTTTAATCACCTCGACGTAGGAAATCCCCACGTATTCCACCATCAAGAATGCTGCTGCTCCCATAATAGGTGGGGTCAGCTGGCCATTGGTCGAGGCGGCTACCTCAACCGCGCCGGCTTTATGGCTTGGGAAACCCACACGTTTCATCAAGGGAATGGTAAAGGTCCCGGTAGTCACTACGTTGGCAATTGATGAACCCGAGACCAAACCGGACAGGCCGGACGCGACCACTGCGGCTTTGGCGGGGCCACCGCGCATGTGACCGAGTAGCGAGAAGGCCACTTTAATGAAGTAGCCGCCAGCACCGGCACGATCGAGTAATGCCCCGAATAGGACAAACAGGAATACAAACGAGGTAGAGACGCCCAGCGCCACCCCGAAAACCCCTTCGGTGGTGAGCCACAGATGCGACATGGCTTTATTTAAGCTCGCCCCTTTGTGTGCGATCACATCCGGCATGTAGGGACCGGCGAAGGTGTAGAGCAAGAATACACCGGCGACCACCATCAATGGCGGGCCAAGTGCACGGCGGGTCGCCTCAAGCATCAACACCATACCAATGGCAGCGACCGTGATATCCACGTCGGTATAAGCGCCGGCACGCCCAGCTAGATCGTTATAAAATAAGAATAAATACCCTGCGGCAAAGCTTCCCGCTAAGGCGAATACCCAGTCGAGTAGGAGGATACGATCGCGGGGAGAGGTTTTTAATGCAGGATAAGCGGTGTAGGCCAAGAACATCGCGAAAGCGAGGTGAACGGCGCGTGCTTCGGTGTCATTGAGGACACCAAAATCGAGTATGAAGGGGAGAGGTGAGGCATACCATAGCTGAAACAGTGACCAAAAAAGTGGTACCAGCCATAAAATGCGTCCCGGCAGTCCATGAGGTGAGCGCGCACCTGTATCCGCTTGCGCGACCATGTCTTGCACATCAGGAGACGATTGACTTGTCTTCGTCATGCAGTTTGTCCTTATTATCATTTGCACCGCGAGAGCGGCAGCAATGTCCCGAGAAAAGGGTACTCTCTGTCACAAAGCATAGCCTGTAGACAATGACATCAGTGTCAACGATGAGTACCTAACCGTTAATTATAATGGGCCGATGGGTGGCCAATGCGTTAATCGTTTGTTGGCGGTCAAACGCCGATAGTAACAGAGCGATAAAGAAAAATTAAAAGGATGTTATCGCTTTTGTGTGGAAAGGTGTGTAGCAAAGAGGGGAAAAGACAGACAGGCAGCGGGATCACGCTGCCTGATAAAAAGATTAGTAGTGGTATTCAAACAGATCACAGACGGCTTCAAAAAGTGCCTCTGTGGTGGTGCCACGGGTTGGTGTGATAAAGATGGTGTCATCCCCAGCGACGGCGCCCAAAATCCCTTCTGCCTTGCCAAGAGAGTCCAGTAAACGGGCAATTAATTGTGCCGCGCCTGGACCAGTGTGAATGACGACAACCGCTTCGTTATAGTCGATTTCCATCACCAGCTCGCGCAATGCGCTGCCCGTGGTCGGCACGCCCAATTCGATAGGAAGGCAGTACACCATCTCCATCTTGGCATTTCGGGTACGCACAGCGCCGAACTTGGTCAACATGCGCGACACTTTCGACTGGTTAATGCCCTCAAATCCTTGAGCACGTAAGGCTTCCACGATCTCGCCCTGAGAACTGAACTTTTCTTCTTTGAGGATGGCTTTAAACGCCCGAACCAATTGGTCTTGTTTTTCTGAGTTACGCATGACGGCTGACTCGCAATGACAAACGAGTGGCTATTTTGCATATACATTCACCGAAGGGCAATTGCTGACCCCACAAATTGGCGACAGCATCACTGTTCCTAACTCGATTCACGCGATTTCAACGCAGCAAAAAGAAAAATGAGAGCTTTGGCTGATCATCACCGCTTGACGCTTGAGTGCACGCATAGGCGGGCATATGATGAGCCCACAGTTCGCACCATTACGTGGCGATTTGTGCCCGAACAGAAGCCGGACCGGATCCGGACTATAAGAAATATCGAAAGGAGAACGACATGAAAGTTGCTGTGATTGGCGCCGCGGGAGGCATTGGTCAGGCGTTAGCCCTACTGCTAAAAAATAACCTGCCAGCGGGTTCCGACTTGGCTCTGTACGATATCGCACCGGTTACCCCCGGGGTAGCTGTGGATTTAAGCCATATCCCAACCCCGGTTTCTATTAAAGGCTACAGCGGTGAAGACCCAACCCCAGCGCTTGAAGGCGCGGACGTGGTCTTGATTTCTGCTGGCGTCGCCCGTAAGCCTGGCATGGACCGCTCAGATCTGTTCAACGTAAACGCCGGTATTGTTAAGTCCTTGGCGGAAAAAATTGCCGATGTTTGCCCGAAAGCGTGTGTCGGTATTATCACCAACCCAGTGAACACGACAGTGGCGATTGCAGCGGATGTCCTCAAAGCCAAAGGCGTCTACGATAAAAACAAATTGTTCGGCGTCACCACCTTGGATGTGATTCGCTCTGAAACCTTTATTGGTGAGCTAAAAGGCATGGATCCTCGTGAGGTTTCCATTCCGGTGATCGGCGGTCACTCAGGCGTTACCATTTTGCCTTTGCTGTCTCAGGTGAAAGGAGTGAGCTTTACTGACGAAGAAGTCGCAGCACTTACGCCACGTATCCAAAATGCGGGCACAGAAGTTGTCGAAGCCAAAGCAGGTGGTGGCTCTGCGACCTTGTCGATGGGGCAAGCAGCGTGTCGTTTCGGCCTATCTCTAGTGCGCGCGCTACAAGGTGAGTCAAATGTAGTGGAGTGTGCCTACGTGGAAGGCGATGGTCAGCACGCGCGCTTCTTTGCCCAACCGGTGCGTCTGGGTAAAAACGGTGTGGAAGAAATCTTGAGCATCGGTGAGCTGAGCGCGTTTGAGCAAAAAGCGATGGACGATATGCTCGACACCTTGCGTAAAGACATTCAAATGGGTGAAGAATTCGCGGCGAAATAGCCCCTTCATCGATGAAAAAACGGCGCGATATGCGCCGTTTTTTATGCTTGCTTGTCGCTAAATAGCGATAGACGCGTGTGGTTACTTATTCCGGTTAACCGCCAATTTTGCCAACGCGACTAAGGCGGCCTTGTAATCCGAATCCGCTAAACCATCTAGGGCGCGAATCGCCTTTTCTGATTCTTGCTCTGCACGCTCACGGGTATAGGACAAGGAGCCACATTGGTCCATGCAGGCCAAAATCGTCTCGAGTTTGTCCCGTCCATTCCCTTTCTCAATGGCTTCGCGGATCATAGCCGATTGATGCTCAGTGCCGTGTTGCATCGCATGCAACAAGGGGAGCGTCGGTTTCCCTTCAGCTAGATCATCGCCGGCATGCTTGCCCATTTCGTCATCCGCGCTGGTGTAATCCATGACATCATCAATCAGCTGAAACGCCGTTCCCAAATAGCGGCCATAATCTTGGAAGGCTTTTTCTGTCTCTGGATCCGCGTCGTTGAGAATGGCCCCGACCTGGGTCGCTGCCTCAAAAAGACGTGCGGTTTTAGAGTAGATCACCTGCATGTAGCTCGCTTCGGTGGTATTCGGGTCGTTACAGTTCATTAACTGCAGCACTTCCCCTTCGGCAATCACATTGGTGGCCTCACTCATCAGATCCAATATCTTCAATGAGCGCAAACTGGTCATCATTTGGAATGAGCGGGTGTAGATGTAGTCGCCGACCAGCACACTGGCGGCATTACCGAACATGGCATTGGCCGTTGCATTGCCACGGCGCAAATCCGATTCATCGACCACATCATCATGAAGCAAGGTAGCGGTATGAATAAACTCAATAAACGCGGCCGCTGTGGTGTGTTTTTCACCTTGATACCCAAGGGCTCTCGCCGCAAGAACCGCCAACATAGGGCGTAAGCGCTTACCCCCGCTGTTTACGATGTAAAAGCCAAGTTGGTTAATAAGCGCGACGTCAGAATTGAGTTGAGCCAGTATTTTTTGATCGACCTGCGCCATGTCATCACTGATCAAGGCTTGGATTGATTTGAAATCCATGAATAAAATCCGGGCTTTGTCCTAGTTGCTTGCTTGCCGCCACAAAACTGCACGTTTCTACGACGTGATGGATGAAAGACGCATGACGTATCAGCGTTGGCGTACTTTCAGGGTCAGTATCGGCGCTAGCGCGGGTGTTTAAGGTATCAATGGTACACCAAATCACGTGCGACGAGATAGCTCTCAGGCCTGCAAAAAGTGTGGGAATCTATGCTGAGCAGCTTTTCACCAATTTTCTTACGATCCCCTCTTGCCTCAAATCAATTTCTACCGTAGAATTCGCGCCCTATTGATGAATTATATGCGCACCCCTTACTGCTCAAATATTAAACGCAGTAGGCCGTGCGGAAATGCGGAGTAAACCATGTACGCAGTTTTCCAAAGTGGTGGTAAGCAACACCGAGTAAGCGAAGGCCAGACTATTCGCTTGGAAAAGCTAGACGTTGAAACTGGCGAAAGTGTTGAATTTGACAACGTGCTGCTAGTAGCAAACGGCGAAGACGTTAAAGTTGGCGCGCCATTTGTTAGTGGCGGTAAAGTAACAGCGGAAGTTGTTACCCACGGTCGTGGCGATAAAGTGAAAGTCGTCAAATTCCGTCGTCGTAAACATTCTCGCAAGCAAATGGGCCACCGTCAGTGGTTCACTGAAGTGAAAATCACTGGCATCAGCGCTTAAGAGTTAGGAGAGAGAAGAGATGGCACACAAAAAAGCTGGCGGTTCTACTAAAAACGGCCGCGATTCAGAAAGTAAACGTCTAGGTGTTAAGCGTTTCGGTGGTGAGTCTGTTCTAGCAGGTAACATCATCGTGCGTCAGCGTGGTACTAAATTCCACGCAGGTACTAACGTAGGTTGCGGTAAAGACCACACTCTATTCGCTTTGACCGACGGTAAAGTGAAGTTCGAGACTAAAGGTCCTCAGAACCGTAAATTCGTTACTATCGAAGCTGAATAAGTTTCAACGCCAAGCGAATTTTGAAGCCCTGCCACTTGGCGGGGCTTTTTATTGTGTCTGGTGATCCCTCGTCGAGCCGCCGCCAATCCACGGTAAGCAGAAAGTCAGCCAAGGCTGAAAATTGATCCTAAGATCGATAAGATCGCCACACACCAATCTGGGATAAGGCTAGCAGCCCGGGAACGAGATGTTTCTGGCCGCTGGTGCGGAGAAGTTAGCATGAAGTTTGTAGATGAAGCGATAATTCGCGTAGACGCGGGTGACGGCGGCAATGGTACCGTCAGCTTCCGACGTGAAAAGTATGTGCCCAAAGGGGGCCCAGATGGCGGCGACGGTGGCGATGGCGGTGATGTATACCTGCTCGCCGACGAGAACCTTAACACCCTGATTGATTACCAATTCGAGCGCTTTCATGCCGCAGGGCGTGGTGAAAATGGTCGCGGTGGTAACTGTACCGGCAAACGCGGTGATGATTTGGTGCTGAATGTGCCTGTTGGTACCCGTGCTGTCGATGAAGATACCGGTGAAGTGATTGCCGATTTGACCCAACATGGCATGAAAGTCATGGTGGCAAAAGGCGGCTTCCATGGGTTGGGTAATACCCGATTCAAATCATCCGTCAACCGCGCGCCACGCCAAAAAACCATGGGGACTAAAGGGGAAGTCCGTCAGCTGCGCCTAGAGCTGTTGCTCCTCGCCGATGTGGGCATGTTAGGCTTGCCGAATGCGGGTAAATCAACCTTTATTCGCGCGGTGTCGGCCGCTAAGCCAAAGGTCGCTGATTACCCCTTTACCACCTTGGTGCCAAGCCTTGGCGTGGTCCGTGTCGCTGCCGATAAAAGCTTTGTCGTGGCGGATATTCCGGGCCTGATTGAAGGGGCTGCCGATGGCGCGGGACTGGGTATTCGCTTCTTGAAACACCTTGAGCGCTGCCGTGTCTTGTTGCACATGATTGATCTGATGCCTGTGGATGGTACCGATCCGGTCGACAACGCGTTTACCATCATTGATGAGTTAAACCAATACAGTGAGAAGCTGGCAGATAAGCCGCGTTGGTTGGTCTTTAACAAAGTCGACCTCATGCCAGAAGAGCAGGCGCAAGAGCAAATCGATCGTGTGTTAGAGGCGCTCGCGTGGGATGATAAATATTACGCGATCTCTGCGATCAACAAGGCGAACGTCCAGCCACTGATTTACGATCTGATGGGCTTTATTGATACCTTACCGGCACCGACGCCAGAGGTTGAACCAGAGGATGAAACGGTGGCCTTCAAGTGGGATGATTACCACGAGAAGAAGCTCAATCAATCGGACGATGACGACGATGATTGGGACGATTGGGATGAAGACGACTACGACGTCGAAATCATCTACAAGCCTTAACCTGACAACCGCTGCTCACGAGCAGCGGTTTTTTTATGCCTATCGTCGCCATGTTTGATCGCCGCTGTATTGGCTGAGCGCAGAAAAAGGTACGCTGCCCAATTCCGACAAGGAAATCGGAGGTGTTTTATTTGCATCAAAGATTTTAAGCAGTTATTCATCAATACTGCGACAGTAGATAAAGGCGAGAGGGATAGCGGGTGACGAGACGGTTAACCGAACCAGAACAGCGTGCGATTTCACGTTTGGTCATAGAAGTCGGGCAGCGACTTTTGCAACATGGTGCAGAGAGTAAACTGGTGAGCGATGTCAGCATTCGCTTGGGCAAAGCGTTGGGGCTAGACAGTGTTGAGCTCGCGCTATCAGCCAGTTCATTGGTGGTCACCACCTTGAACCGCGGCCATTGCATTACCACTGCGAGACAGTGCCCCGACCGCGGGATCAATATGCAGGTGGTAACGGATATTCAGCGCACGGTGATCCTTGCGGAAAAGGGTATTCTCGACGCGCCAGCGGTGCGTAAGCGTCTCACCCGCATCAAGCCTCATCGTTATCCCCCTTGGCTAGTGGTGGGCATGATAGGGCTTTCCTGTGCCGCGTTTAGCCGGTTGGCCGGTGGTGATGCGGTTATCTTTGCCTTAACCTTTGTCGCATCGGCGTGCGGCATGCGTGTGCGCCAACTACTTGCCCACCGTCAGTTTAATCCTTTGCTCACTTTTGCGCTTACCGCCATGGTGACCACCTTAATTTCAAGCGTGGGGACGGTGATGAATTGGGGCAATGAACCTTTTCTGATCATGGCATCGTCGGTGTTGATGTTGGTGCCGGGTTATCCGCTCATTAACGCGGTCTCTGACATGGTGAAAGGGTTTGTCGATATGGGGATTGCACGCTGGACCATGGCGTCGTTACTGACCCTCGCCACCGCGCTCGGTATTGTCGGGGCGATGAATCTTGTCGGTGCATGGGGGTGGTTATGAGTTTGCTGCTTGCCCTATTGGAAGATATGTTTTTTGCCATGATCCCCGCGGTGGGGTTTGCCTTGGTCTTCAATGTGCCAGCCAAGGCGCTCAAATACTGCGCTTACGGCGGCGCGATTGGTCATGGGCTAAGGTTTGTGTTGATGGAGTCGGGTATGGCTATCGAGTGGGCGACGCTCGCGGGCGCCACCACCATCGGGTTTTTAGGGGTGTATTGGTCTCAGCGCTTTCTGGCCCATCCTAAGGTATTTACCGTCGCCGCCATTATTCCCATGATCCCCGGCGTTTACGCGTTTAAAGCGATGATCGCCTTGGTGACTATCAATAACCAAGGATACACGCCGGCCTTGTGGGCCAGCTTGATGGAGAATTTGATTAGCGCTGGGTTTATCTTAGCCGCATTAGCCATTGGCCTTGCGATGCCGGGGTTATTATTTTATCGTCGCCGACCTGTGATTTAATTCAATGAGGCCTGCGTAATGCGAGTCAGCTTAATTGCCGCAATGGCAAAAGACCGAGTAATTGGAAAAGATAACCAGATGCCTTGGCATTTGCCGGCTGATTTAGCGTGGTTTAAGCGCACCACCCTAGGGCATCCTGTGGTGATGGGGCGTAAAACCTTTGAGTCGATTGGCCGCCCTTTACCAAAGCGTACCAATATTGTGATCAGCCGCGATCCTGACTATCAACCAGACGGCGTGACCGTGGTCGCTTCGCCTGAGCAGGCGCTGGCCGCGGTGGGCGATGTGGCTGAGGTGATGGTGATTGGCGGTGGGACCATTTATGACGCGTTTTTGCCGCGCGCGGATCGCTTGTATCTCACCTTTATCGACACCCATGTTGAAGGCGATACTCGTTTCCCCGACTGGGGTGAAGGGTGGACGCAAGTGGCCAGTGAAACTCATGCACCGGACGAGAAAAACGCCCACCCACTGACTTTTACGGTTTGGGAGCGTGGTTAAGCACCGCCATTGAGCGCTGGTTGGGTAAAGCAAACCTTGTCTTCCCAACGCAGCAAGGTTAACTCACCGCCCCAAACACAGCCTGTATCCAGCCCGTATAAGCCGGGCTGGATGGCTCCCCCTAAAGCCGCCCAATGGCCAAACACAATCGCGTGTCCCAGTGGTTGTTGGCGCGCCACCTTAAACCAAGGGATGAGACCAGTATCTGCCGCTTTCGCGGGAGGTAGCTTGCATTGCATATCGAGGCGACCATCGGGCCAGCAAAATCGCATCCGGGTCAAACTATTAATGATATAGCGGTAGCGAGGCAGGCCTTCCAACGTTTCCTCCCAGTGATCGGGTTGATCCGCATACATATGTCGTAATAACCACGCTTGCTCATTGCTGTGCAGTATGGATTCGACTTCACGCGCGCAGGCGACAGCCGTCGCTTTATCCCATTGTGGGCTAATCCCCGCGTGGGTCAGCAAAAAGCCACCGTCGTCTCGCGCTGATTCGTCGATTAACAGAGGCTGAGCCGCTAACCATTGAAGCAATGTTTCTCGGTCTGGCGCGTCGAGGATCGGCTGGGTACGGTCTTTTGGCTTGGCCGGTTTAATCCCGTGTGCAACGGCTAATAGATGCAGGTCGTGGTTGCCAAGGACTATCTTGGCTGACGCGCCGAGCGCATGAAGATAGCGCAATACGGATAAGGAGTCCGGCCCGCGAGCGACCAAATCACCCGCGACATAGAGGGTATCGTGAGCGGGGGAGAAATCAACGCGCGCCAACAGCGCGCGTAGTTCTTGGTAACAACCTTGAATATCCCCGATAAGATAGGTAGCCATGTGTGGCCTCCTTGAGGGACGTTAGTGAAGAATGTTAGGGAGCGCGAGGCGGAACGGCTCAATTTCCACTTTAAACTGGTTATCGGCTTGATCTTGCATGGTATAGAAACCCTGCATCACGCCCACAGGCGTTTCAATGATGGTGCCACTGGTATAGGTATACTTTTCTCCCGCGGCAATACTGGGTTGCTCTCCCACCACGCCTTCGCCCTCAATCTCGATCTCTTTACCGTTGGCATCTGTGATTAACCACTTGCGTCGCATCAACTGTGCGGGCGCATCACCTTGGTTTTTAATGGTGACGGTGTAAGAAAACACAAAGCGCTCGTTGTCCGGCTCGGATTGATCTTCGACGTATTGGGTCGCGATATTAATCTCGAATTGCGGGTTATCGGTGGCTTGCAAGTCAAGGCTCCTGTTTATTGTTGATGGTTGGCGTCCAGCCAGTTTGCCAAGTTGACAAACTGCTCCAGCGTCAAATGCTCCGGTCGCAAACTAGGGTCAATACCGAGCTCGGTCAGTGTGTCCACACTCACCAAGGATTTGAAACCGTTACGTATGGTTTTACGGCGTTGGTTGAAGCCCTCTCGACAAACGCGCTCTAACCATTGCATGCTCGTTGCTGGGTGCGGCAGCGTTTTGTGTGGGATGAGGCGAACCACAGCCGAGTCCACTTTAGGCGCAGGTTTAAACGCGCTGGGTGGGACTTCTAGTACCGGAATGACCTGACAGTAATATTGCGCCATAACGGTTAATCGACCGTACGCTTTGGTTCCTGGACCCGCCGCCAAGCGGTTTACCACTTCCTTTTGCAACATAAAGTGCATGTCTTGCACATGGCCTGCAAATGAAAACAGATGGAACATCAAAGGGGTCGAGACGTTGTAAGGCAGATTACCGAAAATCCGCAAAGGCCCTTGCTTGGCAAGTTCGGCAAAATCAAACTGCATCGCATCCGCTTCGTGAACGGTTAACTTGCTGGCCATAAATGGGTGGCTACGCAGGCGGGCGGCCAGATCGCGGTCAAGCTCGACCACGTTTAAATGATCCACTTGCTCGGTGACAGGCTCAGTCAACGCGCCCAGTCCCGGACCAATCTCAACCAGATTTTCACCGGATTGAGGATTGATGGCCGAAACAATGCCGTCAATGATGTAAGGGTCGTTTAGGAAGTTTTGTCCGAAACGTTTTCTGGCGCGGTGGCCTTGGTGGACTTTATCGCTCATGCTTTGCTATCTACTAATTCAATGGCGTGGGAGATGGCCGTCCGCAGGCTTCCTGTATCCGCCGTACCAGTACCTGCTAAATCCAGTGCGGTACCATGATCTACTGATGTTCTGATAAAAGGGAGACCCAAGGTGATATTCACTGAGCGCCCAAATCCTTTGAATTTTAACACAGGTAAGCCCTGGTCGTGATACATCGCCAGTACAGCATCGGCATCTTGCAGATATTTCTCTTGGAAAAGCGTATCAGCAGGGAGCGGTCCGACCAAGTCCATCCCTTGCTCGCGTAACTCGTCGAGCGCAGGTTCAATGATGTCAATTTCTTCGCGACCCAGACAGCCGTCTTCCCCAGCGTGCGGGTTGAGACCACAGATATAAATACGTGGCTGCTTGATGGCGAATTTCTCTTGCAAGTCTTGATGCAAAATCGCAATCACATCATGCAGACGCTCTCGGGTGATCGCTTTGGCGACGCAGGCGAGCGGGATATGGGTAGTCACGAGTGCGACACGCAAGCCTTCAGTGGCCAGCATCATCACGACCTGATTGACGTTCGCGTGTTGAGCAAAAAACTCAGTATGACCGCTAAATGAAACACCAGCACGGTTGATAATGCCTTTATGAACGGGGCCAGTGACAATGGCAGCAAATTCACCGTTGAGATTCCCTTCAGCGGCGCGTGTCAGTGTTTCAAGCACGTAGCGGCCATTGGCTTCATCTAAGTGGCCCGCTACCACAGGCGCGCCGAGCGGTATATCTTCAACAATCAGCGTACCGGCTTGGTGTGGCGTGGCTGGCTGCGTGGCGTCGTAGTGCTCAAGCGTCACTGATAGACCAAGTGTCTTGGCGCGTTCTACCAACATGTCTCGATTGGCCACCACCACCAGTTGGTGTGGCCAAGGATGTTGTGCCATCGCTAAAATTAAATCAGGGCCAATCCCCGCAGGCTCTCCCGGGGTGATGGCAATACGCTTAACGGTCATCGCCGAGTACCTCAACGTACGCACCGGCGCGTAACTCTTGCAACCATGCTTGTGCTTCTTCGTTAAACTTGCGGTTAAACAGCATACGATAGGCTCGGTTTTTCACCGCTGCATCGGTTTTATCCACTTCGCGACGGTCGGTAACTTCAACAATATGCCAGCCATGTACCGTTTTGAATGGCTCGCTGATCTGGCCTTGTGGAAGGGCATCCACTTTGGCTTTAAAGGCAGGGACATAGACATCTGTGGTTGACCAGCCTAAGTCACCCCCATTGACGGCCGAGCCTGGGTCATCACTGTACTGTTTGGCTAAATCGGCAAAACTCTGATCACCCCGTTTGATCTGGGCGATGATGTCATTCAGCTCTTTTTGCGCACCTTTGTCACTAAGGACGATTGATGGCTTAATCAAAATATGACGCGCTTTAACCTCAGTCACCGCGACGGTCTCGAGTCCTTCTACATCGGTGATTTTAAGAATATGGTAGCCCACACCACTGCGGAAGGGGCCAATAATGGCACCTTTCCCTTGGTTACTGATCTGGTCGGCAAAGATGGTCGGCATTTCCTCTAAACGTAGCCAGCCCCAATCTCCCCCGTCGAGCGCTTTCGGCCCTTTCGAGTATGCCATGGCCAAATCGGCAACTTTTCCACCGTGGCGCAGTTTGTCGACAAGCTCAAATGCTTGCTTTTTCACGGCTTCGCGCGTGGCTTTATCCGCGTCATCATCCAGCTTTAGTTGGATGTGAGACAGCTTGTAGCGCACTTTTTGCAGTTGCTGTTCGTTCAGCTGCTTGGCCAAGGATTCGACTTCTTGAGGCAAAATGCTGATCCGACGACGCACTTGGGCATTGCGTGCTTCTGAAATGGTCAGCTCGCGGCGCACTTGTTCGCGGTATTGTGCCCAAGAGGTGCCTTGCGCGCTAACTTGTTTGCGCAGCTCATCGAGGCTCAGCGACTGTTCTTTGGCGATATTAGTAATTGCCTGTTGTAGCTGGCTATCGTCAATTTGAATACCTAAACGCTTCGCTTCTTGTAATTGCAGTTCTTCGACAATTAAGCGTTCGCGCATTTGCTCTTCCAACACGGAGGCTGGTGGCAGTTGACGCTCATTTTGTTGTGCGTTTAGCGTCACGGTACGACGCATGGCTTCCATATCACTGTTCAGCACGACCCCGTCGTTAACCACAGCGACCACGCGATCCAGCTCTTTGGGTGCTGCGTGGGAAAAAGGTGTAAGCAACACTAAAACGCCAGTGATGAGGGCGTGACTCCATTTGTTCATGCTTTGTCCACTTCTTTAAAAATCGTTCTACTGTCCAGACCACAGTGTGCCGTGTTAGTTCTTCAGCGCAAAAGGATCGCGGTAGCCAAGGGCGTTTCCTGAGTCTGTACTGAAGTTGAAACCGCTTTGTGCGCCGAGACCCAGCAGACTAAACGAGAGGGTGACGTTGTTGTCGTATTCAGGATCGCTGTTGATGTTAGAGCGCGAGAGCAAGTACTCATTGTAGCTCAGCCCAATGACCCAGCAGTCAGAACGGTAAGTCAGGCTAAACTGGTTTTCCAGCATGACATCTTGGGTCAGATCGCGCCAGTATTGCCCTTTAAAGCTCAGCCCGTTCCAAAGTGGGAAGCCTGTCACGACACCTGCTTGCGACAATCCATCGTCCGTTAGCTTGCTGATATCTCGGTTTGGCAAGGTCGATACTATGTACTCCTGCGCCACGTAACGATAGCTGGTTTGCGCGTAAAAGCCATCCTGACGGTATTCCGCAATCGCATTACCGAATTGCAACTCACTTAAGTTGCTGTCGTACTGCATGGAGCCGCGAACAAAGAAGTTGTCGTTAAAATTGGCTTCCCCCTCGAGCGCCCAGGCGGAATAGTCGAACGCATCTACATCCTCATCCGAAGAACGATCAAAATAATAGATCTGACCAAACGACAGGTTAAAGCGCTCTTTATAACCGCTGTCATAAAAGCGCGTGGTTGCCCCGTAGGTAAGCTGGTTAGCGGGGTTGATAAAGTCGATACTACTGAACTGATTACCGCGGAACAGGCCATAGTAGTCGGTTTGTAAGCGCGCAGTATCATAGCCGCCCCCGTTGTAGTTCACCGGGTTGTAGATATCACTTTGGTTGACATCCTTGATATACAAGTACTGCACTTGTGGCTCAAGGGTTTGACTAAAGTTGCTCCCCATCGCCCAGAAATTACGCTCAAGCACCAGCCCTGAGTGTAACCGCAATGTGGGGATCTTCCGCTCGACTGACTTACTCAGTTTGGCGGTCGACTCCGCATCCGGTGAGGCGTTATCAAAGCGCTGATCATAATGGGTGTAGAGCATGCTCGCTTCGGCGGTGGCGCTAAACCAAGGACGCGTGAAGGGAATGCTCAAGGTCGGCGCCAAATGGGTCCGGGTGGCCTCGGGTTTGTTCGGGTCATCACTGGCAAACACGCTCAATTGTGCGGGCAAGCTAATATCCGCCCAGCCCAAGGTTTGCGGCGCATAGTAATTGAGATCCACCTGCGGCATGAGGCGATAGACGCTGGTATTCTCAGTCAGTGCTTGGAAATCTCGGACACGTACCGTGCTATTCCAATCTAACCCGCGATAGCTGATTTCGCCGGTTTGTAGCAAGGTGTTGTCTTCCCGTTTACCCACATCGGAGTCGATATTCTGAAAGTAAGCAATATCGCTGACTTTGCTGTAATCGGCCTCATAGCGCCAGTGACCTTGGACGCCACTGTGTTTCCAGTTAAAGCCCCAACGCTCATCCAATTCAGGATTGAGCTGGTCGTCAGGGAGGTACTCGGAATATAACGAGCCGTATCCGAATGGCGCTAAATAACGAATATTGGTGTTAAGCTGAACGCCACGCTCCGACATGTATTTCGGCGTGATAGTGGCATCAAGTTGTGGGTGAATATTCCAATAAAATGGGGTTTCTAGCTCAACCCCGTCGCGATCACTCCACGACACCGATGGATAGAGGAAACCCGTTAAGCGCCCATCCTCGACCGGTACACGCAAATAAGGCAGGTAAAAAACAGGCACATTCATCACCTCAAATTTGGGGTGATACAAGTCGGCAAACAGGCTGTCTTCTTCTTTTTCGATTTTGGAAGCCGAAAAGCGCCAGCTTTTATCTTCATCCGGACAGGTGGTAAAGGTACCGTCTTCCATTTCATAGAAGGTGGTGCCGTTTTTAAATACCCGTTTGGCTTCACCGCGCCCCGGTGTACACAGCATTTTGTACTGTGCGTTATTGAGTGTGGTGTCTTCCGTATCAAGATTGGCCTGCAGGTAATCCGAGGTCACCATCATCTGCCCATCATTGAAGACCACATCGCCTTGAGCGGTGACAATACGCTCAGGGTCGCGCAGCGTAGCGGTATCCGCGGTCATTTTACGATGCCCTTGGGTAACCTCAACGTTGCCGCTGTAAATGGCTTTTTCGTTGGATTGGGCTTCGGCGCGATCAGCCACAACGCGAATCGGGGCGTTGTTCACATCTTGCGTTTGTTCACTGGGTGGAATACACCGCGCCTCGCTGTCCGGGCAAGGTGTGTCGGCGGAGTCCGCATTGGCAAAAGCAAGCGCTGGGCCATAGAGCGCCAGGCTAATCATGGTGGCTAAAAAGCTGCGTGCAGTCGGTGACATTGAAGAAGACATTCCTGTTTTATCTGATAGCGTGGTGTACACGAAGGCAACGCATCAGTATGCTTTGGCTGCAAAATGCGATTATCATAAATCAATTTACGCCCAGCATCACCTGTAAATGTGCAGGGTGTGAAACCAGCAATGAGACCATGGCATGCAACTATATGGCAAGGTAATTGGCGCTTTTCTCGGCATTTTGCTGGGAGGCCCATTCGGTTTTTTTCTTGGCCTGTTCTTAGGTCATCAGTTTGATAAAGCCAAGCAACGCGCCTCACTGGGCGGTTTTGGTGGCGGTTTCGGTGCTCAAGGTGCCGAGGCGCAGCGCGTCTTTTTTCATGGCACCTTTGCCGTGATGGGACATGTGGCAAAGGCTAAGGGGCAGGTCACACAGGAAGAGATTCGTCTAGCCAGCTTAATTATGGATCGCATGCAATTGCATGGGGCGGCGAGGCAATCCGCGCAAGACGCCTTTCGTGAAGGAAAAGGCAGTGATTTCCCGTTGCAAGAGACTCTAAATGGGATCCGAGCGTTAAGCCAAGGGCGGCGGGATCTGCTTAGCTTTTTCCTTGAAGTGCAGGTACAAGCGGCATTTGCGGATGGAGAGCTGCATCCGAAAGAGCGTGAGTTACTGTATATCATTGCTGAGGGGTTGGGTTTTTCCGCGCAGCAACTTGAGCAACGTCTACGCATGCAAGAAGCCGCGTTTCGCTTTAGCCAAGGTTACCAAGGGGATTGGCACCAGCACGCGGGCGGGGCGGGAGCGCCACCGCGTCAACGTGAGGTGGATGATGCCTATGAAGTACTCGGCGTGGATGCCTCCGCCTCTGCTCAGGAGTTGAAGAAAGCTTACCGTAAGTTGATGAATGAACATCATCCTGACAAGCTGATGGCCAAAGGGTTACCTCCTGAGATGATGGAATTGGCGAAAGAAAAAGCGCAAGAAATTCAAAAAGCTTACGATGTGATTAAAAAAGCCCGCGATATTTAGCGGGCGGCCGTGTTAATTAAGGTGTGCTGTGGTGTGCCTTGCAGATAGCCATCAATGTTATCCATCAGTTGCTGGCTGAGCCGATTCACCGCTTCATCTGCTCCCCATGCAATGTGAGGAGTAACGATTAAATTCGGCAGTGATGCGGTGATAAGCGGGTGATCATCAGGGGCTGGCTCTTCACTCAGCACATCTAGTCCGGCGCCACCAATTTGACCGGTTGTTAGGGCGTCGAGGAGCGCGTGTTCATCAACTAACCCGCCACGCCCTGTATTGATCAATAAGGCATGGTTTGGCATGCAGGCGAGGACATCACGGTTAATTAAGGCTTCTGTGTTCGGATTTAACGGATAGTGTAACGAGAGGATATCGGCGCGGCTGATCACCTCATCAAAGGGTACATAACCCTCCCGGCAATGGGTGGCTCCGCGGTGCTCAGCAAACATGACTGTCATGCCGACTGCGCGTGCTAAACGTGCAACGGCTTCGCCTAAAACCCCTTTACCGATAATCCCTAGTTTACTGCTGGCTACGCTGCCGATTGGATGAGTAAAAAAGCAAAACTGACCATGTTTTTGCCATGCGCCATGTTGGACGTCGAGGTGGTAGCCGAGCAATTGACGTTTAAGTGCAAAGATCAGGGCGATGACGTGTTCAGGTACCGATTGAGTGGCATAACCTTGGACGTTACAGACTTGCACACCGCGCGCGCGGCATGCAGCCAAATCCACATTGTTGACGCCAGTCGCGGCGACCGCAATCAGTTTGAGTTGAGGACAGGCGGCGAGCACCGTCTCATCGATGACCACTTTATTGGTGATGGCGACCTCGGCCTCTTGCAAACGCGTCACGACCTCATCAGGCTGTGTTTCACCATAGGCTTGCCAGCGATGGGGCGAGCGAGGTGTGGGCAGCACAATATGGGCTGGAATGGTGTTACGGTCGAGAAAGACGATATTGGTGGGGGTACGCTGAGCCATGTTGATCTCCGTGTCTCAATCCATGGCTCTAGGGTGCGAAATATCGTCACATTGTGCAATTGTTTCAGCGAACGCGAGGGCAATTCGGGGTGCTAGGTCGCGCTGGGTGAGGCCAACTGATACTCATCGGCAAGGCGATTGGTGGGCATTGTGGGGTAAAACTCACAGGGGGCGTGAAAATGCATGACGTCGCCGGTTGTCGGGTGTAATAAACTCAGCTCGGCCGCGTGCAAATGAAGGCGAGAGGCATAGTCGAGTGCCTCTGGAGAGGCGTAAAACTCATCGCCAACGATGCTATGTCCCAACGATTGCATGTGCACACGAAGCTGGTGCGAGCGCCCTGTCAGCGGGTACAAGGCCATCAAACTGGTCTTAGGGAAGGTGTGTAAGCAGCGATAGTGTGTCTGCGATGGCTTCCCATGTTCAAAGCAGACCTTTTGGCGCGGGCGGTTAGGCCAATCACAAATCAGCGGCAAATCAATGTGCCCTTCATGATCAGCAGGATGCCCCCAGACTTCGGCGTAGTAAAGTTTGGTCGGAATACGATCTCGGAACTGGGCCTTAAGGTTTCGCTCAGCCTCTTTGTGGGCGGCAAAGGCCATCACACCAGACGTCGACATATCTAAGCGATGGACCAGCTCCGCTGCGGGAAAGGCGTCTTTCACCCGTGACCACGCACTATCGTAGTGGGCAGGATCGCGGCCAGGATTGGCCAGTAAACCGCTGGGTTTATTGATCACCACCAAATCCGCATCTTGATAGAGAATATCAAGCCAAGGTTCGGTGGGGGGATGGTATTCTGTCATTGCCATAGGATATATCGGGGCCGGCTGGCCCCGCCTAACGCTTAATTATTGATGACTGACCACAATCAGACGCAAGGCGTCCAATTCAATCTGCGCGTGTTGAATGTGATGTGAAAGGGTGCTGATTTGCTCGCGTAGGGCATCCAACTCATCATCACGGATATTGGGGTTGACGGTTTTGAGTGCCTCTAAACGCGCCAAGGCTTGGGTCAGCTCGCTTTCCATTTCTTGGTGAGCACGGGTTTGAATCTCCCCCAGTGCTTTTTCAGCTAAAGGCTCACTTTTTTCAATCAAACGGTGAACTTGGCTTTGTACCGAGTTAACCATTTTGCTGCCCAAATGGCGATTGACGGGGCTTAACTGGCGATGGAAACCCTCAAACTCCACATTGGCGGATAAATCGTTGCCATTCGCATCTAGCAAGACACGTACCGGTGTTTGCGGTAAGAAGCGATGAATCCCGCTTGATTTCGGCGCTTGGGCATCCACCACATAGATGAGTTCAAGGAACAAGGTGCCCACCGGCAGCGCTTTGTTTTTGAGCAAAGAGACTGCGGTGGTGCCGATGTTTTCGCTCAGTAGCAAGTCGATACCGCCACGCACGATAGGGTGCTCCCACGAGACAAACTGGACGTCTTCGCGACTGAGCGCTGTATCGCGATCAAAGGTGATGGTGCAGCCATCGGTGGGGAGACCCGGGTAACTCGGAACCATCATATGTTCTGATGGTGTGACTACCAGCGCATTTTCCCCTTTGTCATCTTGGTTGACGCCGATGGTATCAAATAGCCCCAAGGTAAAGGTGACCAAGCCGGTATCGCCATCTTGGTCGGCAATCGTCTGCGCTAACTGTTTCGCCGCGTCCCCACCATGTGAATGCATTTCTAACAGTTTATCGCGACCTTGCTCCATTTCCGCTTTGAGGCGCTGGTTCATGGCAGCGCTGTCTTCGATCAGCGTGCTGAGGGCGTCGTCTTGTTGGTTCGCGGCCAGCAGGGTCAGTAAGGTCTCGCCGTATTGTTCGAACACCGCACGACCGGTTGGGCAGGTATCTTCAAACGCGTCGAGACCTTCGTGATACCAGCGCGCCAAAATAGTTTGCGCGGTGCCTTCAAGATAGGGGACGTGAATGGCAATATCTTGTTGCTGGCCGATACGGTCAAGACGACCGATACGCTGCTCCAAAAGGTCTGGGTTCATGGGTAAGTCGAACATCACCAACTGATGCGCAAACTGGAAGTTCCGGCCTTCAGAGCCGATCTCCGAGCAGATCAACACCTGCGCGCCCCCTTCCTCTTGGGCAAAGTAAGCCGCGGCTTTGTCTCGCTCGACRATCGACATGCCTTCGTGGAACACAGTGCCACGGATCCCTTCGCGCTCACGCAGCGCCTGCTCTAAGGTCAAGGCGGTTTGCGCCCGTGAACAAATGATCAGGACTTTATCGTTACGGTGCGTTTTCAGGTAATCGAGCAACCAATCGATACGCGGATCAAAGCCCCACCAGCTGGCACTGTCGCCTTCGAACTGTTGATAAATGTCTTCAGGATAAAGGTTTTGTACCGCCTTTTGTTCCCCTGCGAGACGGCCGCCCATCATCTCGGCAACGCGCATGGCCGTTTGATACTGTTTGGGTAAAGCAAGCGCATGCATGTGCAGCTTTCTGGTTGGAAAGCCGCTGATTGCTGCACGAGTATTACGGAAGAGAACACGGCCGGTCCCGTGGCGGTCCATGAGATCGTCAATTAACTGTTGGCGAGCATCGCGCTGAGTCGACTCATCATCACTGTGGATGAGGGCCAAGCGCTGCTCCAAATCGTCGCTTTGGAGCAAGGTGCGGATGCTATGTTGTGCCGCATCACTCAGGGGCGCATCGGCAAGCAAAGCTTCAACCGCTTCTGCTACTGGCGCGTATTGCGCTGCCTCTTCCACAAAGGCGTCGTAATCGTAGAAGCGATCTGGGTCGAGCAGACGCAGGCGGGCAAAGTGGCTTTGTTGGCCAAGTTGCTCCGGTGTGGCAGTGAGTAGCAACACACCCGGTGTATGTTCGGCGATGCTCTCAATGATTTGGTATTCACGGCTGGGGGCATCCGGTGCCCATGACAGGTGATGCGCCTCATCGACGACTAGCAGATCCCAGTGGGTCTCACAGACTTGTTCGACACGACGGCGACTTTTACGCAAAAACTCCAGCGAACACAGGACCAACTGTTGGGTATCAAAGGGGTTGTAGGCATCCGCTAGGGCCTCAACACAGCGCTCTTCATCAAAAATTGAGAAGTGCAGATTAAAGCGGCGCATCATCTCGACCAACCATTGGTGCTGCAAGGTTTCGGGCACCACAATCAAGACTCGCTCTGCGCGACCTGCCAGCACCTGCTGGTGGATGATCATGCCCGCTTCAATGGTTTTACCCAAGCCAACTTCATCGGCAAGCAATACGCGTGGCGCATGACGGCGACCGACTTCATGAGCAATGTAAAGCTGATGAGGGATCAGACCAGCACGCATGCCAGTTAAACCGCGTAATGGGCTGCGCAGTTGCTGGTGTTGATTGGTCAGCGCACGATAACGCAGGGCAAAACGATCCATGCGATCAAGTTGGCCAGCAAACAGCTTGTCTTGCGGTTTGTTAAAACGAATCTGGTGACTGAGCAAGATTTCGCGCAGAGACACTTCGTCTTCGCCAGTATCATTGCGTGTACCGATATAGGTTAATACCCCGTCGTTTTCCTCAACACGCGAGACTGTCATGGTCCAGCCTTCATGGCTTTCCACCTCATCGCCCGGGTTGAACATCACTCGGGTAACGGGTGCATCGTGGCTGGCATACAGCCGTGTTTCATCACTAGCAGGAAACATTAGGGTCACGGTACGGCCGTCAACAGACACCACGGTGCCCAGTCCTAGATCATGCTCCGTATCACTGATCCAACGTTGTCCAAGCGCAAATGACATAGGGGAAAACCTCTGAATTAACTCGATTGTCGAAGACGCAGCCCCGCGACAGCGGCGCCGTTTAAATACTGTGCTATTCAGTGTGGCACTGAAAAAATTGGCCGCCAATAGTACTCGAACTTGTGAGGAGCGTCACGATGAAACTCAACGAATCCCCTCAAAGGTCACGCTGACACACAAACGTCACTGTCGCGCGGCAAAGATAAAAGCGTGACGTGGCGCAGCGAAATAGATTGGGAATTCCCAATGCCAGGTCTACGCTTAACTTAAGCGCTGTCACCGACAGTGAACTGCCGACACAGGAGGTGCCTATGGGCGACGCCGACCGGAAGCTGTTTGTATTGGATACCAATATTCTCCTCCACGAACCCTTCGCTATTTACTCCTTCCAAGAACACGATGTTGTGATCCCCATGACCGTCCTCGAAGAGCTTGACCGCATCAAAGACAGCAAGCGTGATGTCTCACGAGATGCGCGTGTCGCGATTCGAGCGTTGGAAGATATCTTTAAAGAAGCGACCCCCGATGAAATCGKCGAGGGTATTGCCGTCGGTAAAGGGGATGCGACGGGCACCGTTTCGATACTGGCCGACTTTGAAATTAAAGAAACGGTACACGCCTTTGCTGACAAGGCTGGCGATAACCGAATTTTAAATGCGGTGCTATATCTACAAACCAAACGCTCACCACGCAAAGTCGTATTGGTGACCAAAGATATTAATATGCGACTGCGCGCTAAAGGCGCGGGAGTGATGTATGTGGAAGACTATCGCACGGATCAATTGATTGACGATGTGCGATTGCTGACCAAAGGGTTTCATACCTTTGAGGGCAGTTTTTGGGACAAAGTCGGGGAATGTGATAGCCAAGCGTATGGCTCAGATACCCTCCACACCTTACCGTCTGAATTATTGGAAACGCCGTTCGTTAACCAGTACTTGTTGGATGAAAGCGACGATTTCGCGGCACGCATTCAAGCCATCAATGGTGAAAAAGCGATCATTAAAGACCTTAGTCGCGAGCGACTGATGCACCGCAGTGCTTGGGATGTAAAGCCGAAAAATATCTACCAAGGCATGGCGATGGACGCGTTACTGGACCCGACCATTGATCTAACCATTTTGACCGGGCCGGCAGGGTGCGGGAAAACCATTCTGGCGATGGCCGCCGCGCTAGAACAGGTGGTGGAAAAGGGAATGTATGACAAGATCATTGTTACCCGCAACACTCCAGATATTGGTGAATCGATCGGTTATTTGCCGGGCACGGAAGAGGAAAAAATGCTGCCTTGGCTGGGAGCGGTGACCGATACGTTAGAAGCACTGCACATGAATGATGAATGCACGGATGGCTCGATGCGTTACATCATGGAGAAAGCCAACTTACAGTTTAAGTCGATTAACTTTATGCGTGGTCGCTCGATTCAAAACGCGTTTGTGATCTTGGATGAGTGCCAGAACCTGACTGCCTCGCAACTGAAGACCATTATCACCCGCTGTGGTGAAGGGACTAAGCTGGTTTGCTCAGGCAACTTAGCGCAAATTGACTCCCCCTACCTCACGCCGGTCACCTCAGGGCTGACTTACATTGTCGAGCGATTTAAAAATTTCGAGGGCAGTGCGTGCGTATACCTCAATGGGGTAGTACGCAGTCGTCTTGCCGAGTTTGCCGAAGAAAACCTTTAACCGAACCGGCGGCTCAGCCGCCGTGTTTTCCTTGCGTTAAAACAGCTCGACATCGTCGGCGGCAACAAAGGTTTTGATGATGCCGCTTTCCAGCAATCTTTCGTAGAAAGCCACTTGATTGCGACCGTTTTGCTTGGCGTGATAAAGCGCCTGATCCGCATTGCCCAATAAGGTACTGGTGCTCTGATGCGCTTTATCGATACGCGTTGCGCCCATGGAAATGGTCACGGTTTCCGCTGCGCCAAAGTCGCGTGCGTTGACATTGGCAATAAAGGTATTGGCTTTTTGCTCAGCCATAGCGCGTGTGCAAGGGTGAAGTAACACCAAAAATTCGTCCCCGCCGTAGCGAAACAGGGTGTCTTCGATAGAAAAGGTTTGTCGCATTAAAGACGCGAGCAACAAAATGACTTCATCGCCAAATACATGGCCAAAGTTATCATTAATTTGCTTGAAATGGTCGACATCAAAAATACAAATCCAAGGAAAGCTGGCTTGATCAAGGTCGCTGTCTATTGCCGTTGGTGCTTGCGCTAAGCGATCACTAATCAGGTCCAATTTCTTGGTCAGCACCTTGCGATTGAATAGACCGGTAAAGCTGTCTCGCTCGCTGGCCATAATGATTTGTTGATAGTTCTCATAGATGTGAATGAGGCCAGACACCAGAGCGAGCTGTTCCTCGTTTAATTGCTCGGCGCGGCCACATAAGACACCGCGAATGTCCTCGTCTTTTTCGTAATAGATAGGGACTGCAACCAAGGTGTGATCGTGCGCCTGATGCACGGTAACCTTTTGGATCTCGAGGCAGTCTTCCAGCAGCGCATCCACTCGTTCGATATTTTCTTGCTGAAAGGCGCTGTTGTCATTGGTACCCAGCACCGTAAAAGGGGGGTTAAGTCCAGAGCAGTAATCGAGTAACACTACTTCACTGACAGGCGTTAGCTCAAGGATCGACGTCAGTAGGCTCTTGGTAATCGCATCAACTTCAGTTTTGGCCGTGAAATCGACGATAGAGTCGAGTATCTGAATGCTACTGGCGGGCACAAAGCGCCTCCTTAAAAGGGTCTATTCCTGTTGTCAGTATAGAAGCCAATCGAGGAGGCGCCATCGATTAGGGGGATTCCATCATGCCCATATAACGATGCATGGCCGGTGGAGGCGCATTCAGATCCGCCACGGGGCGAGATAAGGCAACCTGTCCCTCATCGACGTAAAGAAAACGAGAGGCAATGGCTTTCGCATCGTCGGGGTGATGGGTCACCATCAAAACGGTTGTACCTTGCGCGTGGGCGGTCTGTTTCACTAAGGCTAACATGTCTTTTTTCAACGCAGGGTCAAGGGCTGAAAAAGGCTCATCAAGTAATAACAGAGGCTGTTGACGCGCAATACTTCGTCCGAGTGCAATCCGCTGGCGCTGCCCGCCGGACAATGCGCCGGGTAAACGATCTAAATAAGGTGTCAGCCCCACAGCGTCCGCGGCGCTTCTCACGCTCTCTTTTTGAGCRTGACTGAGCTTGAGTGAGGGCGAAAGTCCAATCGCCATGTTGTCAAACACCGATAAGTGGGTGAAGACATTATGCTCTTGAAACAGGATGGAGAGTGGGCGCTGGTGAGCCGGCGCGGTAGTGACTGGCTTACCTGCAATCAAAATCTCGCCATTATTAGGAGCAATTAATCCTGCAATCAGAGAGAGTAAGGTACTTTTCCCGGCGCCGCTTGGGCCGAGTACAGCAACAATCTCCCCCGGCGCAATGTGGGCGTCGAAGTGCATCCACGCTTGCTGGTAGCGATACGTGATATTGGAAAGGGTTAGCATGCGTGTCTCCATTGGACGAGGCGGATGATCAGAGCGTAGCTGCCTAAACTGGTCGCTAATAACAGCATGGCCGCCGCGGCGCCCGCATCCATTTGATAACTGCCCATCAGACGAAATAGATACAAAGGCAGTGTTTGAAAGTGTTGGCTACCAAATAAAGAGATGGCGCTGAGATCGCCCATCGATAGGACAAAGCTGACCGCGAGGCCACGCGCTATCGGGCGGCGTAAGCATTGCCATTCAATTAAGCGCAAGCGGGTGATCCCACGCACGCCTAAGGTGGCACAGAGTGCATGATAAGATTGCGCCACTTGATAGGCAGGGGCACTGAGCACCTTAATCAAATAAGGTAACGCCATCAGGGCATTGACTCCCATCACCAACCACAAGGCGAGGCTAAAGACATCGCTAAATTGGCGAAACAGCAAAAACAGTCCTGTGCTCAATACGATACTGGGCACGACCAGAATCATGGCCCCCAGCGTTTCAATACCATCGGCTCGTCTTTTTTGACCATGAAATCGCCAGTGACGACTGGCTAAGATCACTGCAATTGCCAACACAAATGCAATGGCGCTCGCGCCGGTGGCCACCCACAATGAGTGCATGGTGGCTTGCCATAACGCTGCATCGGCAAGGACAGTGAGCGCACTAGGGTTGAGCCCGCGATACAGCACTACACCCAGTGGCGGCAATACGAGAAGCAAGACCAAGGTTATCCAGAGCAGATCCCAGCATTTCGCCGCTCGGCTATCGAGGGCATGCGGCAATGGTAATACTTCACTGGGTGTATTCGGCACCG
This sequence comes from Salinivibrio sp. IB872, assembly GCF_001995345.1. Classification (NCBI taxonomy): domain Bacteria; kingdom Pseudomonadati; phylum Pseudomonadota; class Gammaproteobacteria; order Vibrionales; family Vibrionaceae; genus Salinivibrio; species Salinivibrio sp. IB872. The sequence continues at coordinate 52,831 of NZ_MUFO01000011.1, forward strand.
CGCGTGTGAATGTTTGCACCACAAACGCAATAGTGCCGCACAGCATCATCTGCCACAGCGCTAATGCCGCGCCGGTTTGCAAGTCAAAGTCAAAGCGAATGGCTTGGTAAATGGCCAGCTCTATGGTGGTGGCTTTGGGGCCGCCGCCAAGCGCCATGACGGTAGCAAAACTGGTAAAGCAGAGCATAAACACCAGTCCGACGATATGGGGCAAACTTTGGCGAAGATAAGGCCATTCAAGGTGACGAAAACGCTGCCAGCCACCTAAGCCTAATTGCGTCGCTAAGCGGCGTTGATCGGCGGGGATCCCCTCGAGCGCTTGCACCATGATCTGGGCGGAAAATGGTAAGTTGAAAAACACGTGTGCCAGCAAAATGCCGCTCAATCCATAAATGGAAAACGGCATGGAAAGATCAAAATGTTGTAGGGTGTCGGCGATCAAGCCGCTGCGACCAAAAATGGCCACCAAGCCAAATACCCCGATCAGCACAGGCAGCACTAAGGTCATGGCAAACAGTTTCAACAACCAACGTTTACCGGCAAACTCGCGACGCGACAGGGCGTGGGCAACAGGAATCGCTAATCCCACGCTGAGGATCACTGATAAAGTGGCTTGCTTGAAGCTAAATACGGTGACGTGACGAAGGTAGGCATCTTGCCATAGTGCCTCAAGGTTAAGATCTTGGCTGTGAGAGAACAGCGCCCATAAGGCGCTGCCAATTAAAAGCACGACGAGACTGGCCGCGAGACTGCCCGGCCAGGTGCGTGAAGGATTGAGCATGACGACTATTCAACCAACGCTGTTTGCCAGTCACGCACCCATTGTTGACGGTTGCCCATCACTTCATCGGGTTGATAAATCAGGCTCTTCTTGGGTTGATTCAAGGTATAGAAGGCATCTGGTAACGTGATATCAGTAACAGGATACATCCATTGCGTAAGGGGAATGATCGACTGCGCTTCATCGCTAATCATAAACTGCAAAAACGCATCCGCCAGTTCTGGCTGGTCGGTGTAGGCTGATTTCGCGGCCACTTCAATCTGCATATAATGGCCTTCTTCAAACGTCGCGGCGGCAAAGCGGTCATCATCATCGGCAACCAAATGGTAAGCCGGTGATGTGGTGTAAGAGAGCACCATGTCCGCTTCCTTGTTCAGGAACATATTGTACGCTTCGGTCCAGCCTTTGGTCACGGTAATGGTGTTCTCCGCGAGATCACGCCATGCTTGCTGGCTTTGATCGCCGTATACTTTCTGGATCCACAGCATTAAGCCTTGGCCAACGGTGGAGACACGGGGATCTTGGTAAATCACACTGATGTCATCACGATCTTCAATCAAGGCTTTCAAGCTCTTGGGCGGATCGAGCAGGCGCGTGGTGTCATACACGAAGGCAAAGTAGCCGTAATCGTAGGGGATAAAGTAGGGATTATCCCAACCGCCGGGTACCTGTAGGCGCTCTGTATTCACTGCGTGCTCGGCGACAATGCCGCTCCGCTCCGCTTCTTTCATTAAATTGGTGKCCATACCCAGCACGATATCGGCGCTGGTGGTACTGCCTTCAATCCGCATGCGGTTGAGCAAGGCTGCGCCGTCTTCAAGGGACACAAACTCGACCTCACAGTTACAGCGTTTTTCGAAGGCGGTTTTGATTTTTGGCCCTGCGCCCCAATCGGCGATAAACGAGTCGTAGGTATAGACAGTCAGCGGGTCAGCGGCGCGGGCGCCAAGCGATAACAGAGACAAAGAAAGTACGGTTAAAACAGACGTAATGACTTTCACAGCACGCTCCTAAGTTGGGCGTGGGTGTTGAGGCTGGTTGATGACATCATCAAGTCTCAATCCCTACGCCAGTGTTAGCTGGATCAGGTTCGATGGGTTTAGCGCGGCGCGCAATCTCAGCCAAGAGGCTCCCCAATGAGTACCAAGCCATTGTACTGATTGGTTTCGGGTTAACCAAGCCTTTTAGTCAGCGGTTCGGTTAAGCGCCCAGTCGTAGTCATAGTCTAAGCGTGCATCCTCGGGAAGCTTGATATCGCGGTATTGATTGATATGGGCGATCACCCCTTGTTCACTGCCGCCAAAATCGGCCTTAAACCACTCATAGATAGAAGAAAGCTGCCACTGTTCGCCTTGCTGACTGACGCCTTTATCACTGTTAATAAAGGTGTAGGCGGCTTGTTCTAATTGTGCCTCCAAGGTGTCGGCTTGAAAGGCTTGTGGCTGCAGGTTCGGACAGCCAAGGCTGGCACAATTGACCGCATAGTGGGTACGCGGATCTTGCCATAGCGGGCGCAGAATGCGGTGCTCAATATCATTCAAGGTAAGGGGTTCACCTGCCACCGTGATCACCTCATCATCCCAAGGTCCAAAGCTAAACAGGCCACCGAGTTTGGTGATTGAACGGACTGGATATGCGTCCAAAATTAGCTTTACGGTGACTGAGTTGTAGAGATTAACCCAATACGCGTATTGTTCGTCTTTGGTCAGGGTACGCGGGTCGCGCGCGGTGAGCATGCCAATGTAATGATCGAGGGTCGCTTTATCGGCCTCGGTGACGGCTGCGTAGTTAAATAAGGTGTGCTGTCCTTGAGGCTGTAAATACTTATCGAGTAATACTTGCCAGCTGTGATGAGTAAATGTGGCTTGGCTGGCGGGGTTGTGCGTATCCCACATTGCCCAATAATCGGCTTTCGGGGCGGCCAAAGCTGGAAAAGCAACGAGTAACCAAAAAATGAGCGTGATCCGTGTTCGCATACCGCTTCCTCAATCGCGAGCGTATCTTGTTTATATCCTAGACCAGCTTGCGCCATGTTTGCTTTCATGGCCATAAAAAAACGCTGCTTGAGCAGCGTTTTAGTGGTTAAAGTGTTTTCTTATGCCAAAAAGGCGGGAATGTTTTGCTCAAAGCGCGAGATCTCAGCGTCGTGCTGAAGCGTGAGGCCAATGCTATCTAATCCTTCCAACAAGCAATGACGGCGAAAATCATCCATCTGGAAGCTAAAGCAGTGTTCACCGGCACGGATGGTTTGGGCGGGCAAATCTAGCGTTACCGTCGCGCCTTCATTTTCGGCCACATACGTAAATAGAGCATCGATTTGGCCTTCTTCAAGGGTCACTGGCACCATTTGGTTATTAATGCAGTTGCCATAGAAAATATCGGCAAAACTGGGGGCGATAATCACTTTAAAACCGTAATCATCCAGCGCCCAAGGAGCATGTTCGCGTGACGAGCCACAGCCAAAGTTTTCGCGGGTGAGTAACACGCTCGCCCCTTGGTAGCGCGCTTGATTGAGCACAAACTCGGGGTTCGGCTGTTTACCCGCATCGTCTAAAAAGCGCCAATCGTGAAACAGGTGCTGACCAAAGCCAGTGCGGGTGACTTTTTGCAAAAACTGTTTAGGGATGATCGCATCGGTATCGACGTTCGCCGCATCCAATGGGGCAACAATGCCGGTATGAGTGTGTATGCCTGACATAAGGCCTCCTTATAATTGGTTAACGTCAATAAAATGACCGGCAATAGCAGCGGCGGCGGCCATCGCAGGGCTGACCAAGTGGGTGCGGCCTTCACGGCCTTGGCGGCCTTCAAAGTTACGGTTGCTGGTGGACGCACAGCGCTCTTTGGGGCCTAAGCGATCGTTGTTCATTGCCAAACACATTGAGCAGCCGGGCAAGCGCCACTCAAAGCCCGCTTCGCGGAAAATGACGTCCAGCCCTTCTTGCTCTGCTTGGGCGCGCACCTGCTCGGAGCCTGGCACCACCATGGCATGTACACCCTTTGCCACGCGCCGTCCTTTGGCGACCGCGGCGGCTGCGCGCATGTCTTCAATCCGTGAGTTGGTGCAAGAGCCAATAAAGACTTTATCGATGTGGATATCTGTAATGGCTTGGCCTGCCGTCAGTCCCATGTACTTTAAGGCTCGCTCAGCCGAGTGACGCTCTATTGGGTCGGTCATGCTCTCTGGAGCAGGCACGCTATCATGCACACTGACCACTTGGCCGGGGTTGGTGCCCCATGTGACTTGATGATGGATTTGACTGCCATCGAGAGTGACCACGCGATCAAAGTGCGCATCGGCATCCGAGTGCAAGGTTTGCCAATACGCAACGGCTTGCTGCCATTGCTCGCCTTTAGGGGCAAACTTCTTGTCTTTTAGGTAGGCAAAGGTGGTGTCATCTGGCGCGATCAGGCCAGCTTTTGCGCCTAATTCGATGGCCATGTTGCAGACCGTCATTCGCCCTTCCATCGACAAGTCGGTAATGGCGTCACCGCAAAATTCCACCACGTGTCCGGTGCCGCCGGCATGACCGACTTGGCCGATAATCGCTAGGACAATATCTTTGGCGGTGATCCCGGGGGCAGTTTTGCCCGTGACTTCAATTTTCATTGTGCGGGCGCGGGATTGCTTGAGTGTTTGGGTGGCCAGTACGTGTTCGACTTCTGAGGTGCCAATACCAAAGGCGAGGGAGCCGAAGGCACCGTGGGTTGCGGTGTGCGAATCACCACAGACGATGGTAGTGCCGGGCAGGGTAATGCCAAGCTCGGGGCCCATTACATGCACAATGCCTTGGTAAGGATGGTTTAAGTCGTACAGGGTGACACCGAACTCTTCGCAGTTTTTGGCCAAGGTTTCCATTTGGATGCGCGCCATTTCCCCTGACGCGTTAATGTCTTTGGTTTCGGTGGAGACATTGTGATCCATGGTGGCGAAGGTTTTGCTCACTTGGCGTACCGGACGCCCTTTTTCACGCAGGCCATCAAAGGCTTGTGGTGAGGTCACTTCGTGCACCAAATGACGGTCGATATACAGCAGCGGCGCTTCGCCTGGCTGCTCGGTGACCACATGGGTTTGATAGATTTTTTCATACAAGGTCTTAGCGCCTTGCTGGGTGTTTGCATTCGACATAGCTCGTGTCCTTACGGGTAATTATTCTGCGCCTTGGCGGATATAGGCGGCGATACGATCGCCCATTTGTTCGGTACTCAATGCGGGGCGRTTACCTGCTAGGTCCGCGGTCAACTCACCGGCCGCCAGCGCGTGGCTGACTGCATGCTCAATCGCGCAGGCTGCGTCTTCTTCGCCTAACGAGTAGCGCAGCATGAGCGCGGCGGAGATAATTTGCGCCACTGGATTGGCGATATTTTTACCCGCAATATCGGGTGCAGAGCCGCCGGCGGGCTCATACAAACCAAATTTACTCGCGTTCAAGCTCGCGGATGGCAACATGCCCATTGATCCGGTGATCATGGCGCACTCATCGGAGATGATGTCGCCGAAAATATTCGAGCACAGCATCACATCAAATTGCGACGGGTCTTTGATCAGCTGCATTGTAGCGTTGTCGATATACATATGGCTTAAGCGGACATCTGGATAGTCCTTTGCTACTTCTTCTACCACTTCTCGCCACAGCATCGAGCTTTGCAGCACATTGGCTTTATCGATTGAGCACACGTGTTTGTTGCGTAGCTGGGCCGATTGAAAGGCAATACGGGCAATACGCTCAATTTCATAGCGATGATAGACTTCCGTATCAAACGCTTTTTCCTCGCGGCCTTCGCCTTCGCGCCCTTTGGGCTCACCAAAGTAAATCCCGCCGGTCAGCTCTCGCACCACCACGATGTTAAAGCCTTTGTCGGCAATGTCGGCGCGCAGTGGGCAAAAGCCTTCGAGACCGGTATGGATTTGTGCCGGACGCAAATTACAAAACAGACCAAAGTGCTTGCGTAGCGGCAGTAAGGCACCGCGCTCCGGTTGTTCGGTTGGCGGTAAATGCTCCCACTTGGGGCCGCCGACTGAGCCAAATAAAATCGCATCCGCTTTTTCACAGCCAGCCAAGGTGTATGCTGGCAAAGGGGAGCCGTGGGCATCAATCGCGGCACCACCCACAGGATAATGCTGACGCTCCAAGGTGAGTGAGAATCGCTCACTCACCGCATCAAGCACTTTTTCGGCTTGCGCCATTACTTCGGGGCCGATACCGTCGCCGGGTAAAATTGCAATCTGGTGTGCGCTGGCCATGGTTATACTGTCTCCTGTTTTAAGTGGGATTGTTCCTTAATCTGCGCAATTTTATCCGCGCGATAGATGGCATTGATCACGTGTAATAGCGCCTCACCGGAGGCTTCGATAATGTCGGTTGAGACCCCGGTGCCGTGATATTTACGGCCCTTGTAGTTGGCAATAATGTCGGCTTGGCCGAGACCATCTTCCCCTTCTCCTTTGGCAGTCAGATCGAATTTATCCAGCTCAATGTCATAGCCGGTGATCCGATAGATGCACTGATACAAGGCATCGACGGGGCCGTTACCGATCGCCGCCTCGCGTTTTTCTTCATCGCCACATTGCAACTTGATGCTGGTGGTCGCCATTAGGCTGCCCGATTGCACGCCTAGATAGTTGAGCTTATAAAAGTCGTCCTCTTCTTTGAGGTTGTTGAAGAACATCAAGGCTTCTAAGTCGTAATCGAACACCTGACCTTTACGATCTGCTAGCTGCAAGAATGACTGATACAAGGTGTCTAAATCGTAGTCTTGCTCGGTATAGCCAAGGTTTTCCATGTGGCTTTTCACTGCGGCGCGGCCGGATCGGCTGGTCAAATTCAGTGCTTTTTTGCCCAACCCTATCGACTCTGGCGTCATGATTTCGTAGGTATTTTTGTTTTTCAGCATGCCATCTTGGTGAATGCCAGAAGAGTGGCTAAAGGCATTGGTACCGACCACGGCTTTGTTGGGCTGGATTGGCATGTTGCAAAGTTGGCTAACCAGCTTACTGGTGCGGGCGATTTCGGTGTGATTTAACTTGGTTTCCACACCTAATAAGTCGGCGCGGGTTTTTAAAATCATTGCAATTTCTTCCAGCGCACAGTTACCGGCGCGCTCGCCGATGCCATTAATCGTGCCTTCGACTTGGCGGGCGCCGGCCTGTACAGCGGCAATAGAGTTGGCGACCGACATCCCCAAGTCATCATGGCAATGAACAGAAATCACCGCTTTGTCGATATTGGGTACGCGGTTGAACAGGTTGGCAATGATATCGCCAAACTCACTGGGGACCGTATAGCCGACTGTATCTGGGATATTGACCGTGGTGGCGCCAGCATCAATCGCCGCTTCAACCATGCGGCATAAATTATCAATCGGGGTGCGCCCAGCATCTTCGCAGGAAAACTCCACATCGTCCGTGTATTGGCGCGCGTGCTTGACGGCGCGTACCCCCATCTCGACCACGTCATCGTAGCTGCGGCGAAGTTTATCTTTTACATGAATGGTTGAGGTGGATAAAAAGGTGTGGATACGAAAAGCGTCGGCGGCTTTGAGGGACTCGGCGGCAACATCAATGTCTTTAGGAACGGCGCGAGATAAGGCACAAACACGCGCATGTTGCATATGCTCAGCGATGGTGCGCACCGATTCAAAATCGCCCGGTGAGGAGACTGGAAAACCGGCTTCAATAATGTCGACGCCCAGTCGGTCTAAGGCTTGGGCGATCTGCAACTTCTCTTTTACGGTTAAGCTGGCGGATAAGGCCTGCTCACCATCGCGCAAAGTGGTATCAAAGATGATGACCTGACTGTTGTCGCTCATGTGTGACTCCCTGTTGTGTTTGCTCGCCGCCTTCATGGCTCTCTTAATGGGCGCTGTGTTTTATTTTGACGGCGTTAGATACAAAAAAACCCGCGTCTGGCGCGGGTTTTTGACATTTGGCATTCACTGATTGCTGCCCAATACCTACCCGCGCGACCGAGTCACGATAAGGAGGAGGATGAGGCGTAGTGTAATCAGTGTCATGAACTATCCATTCAATATGTTTGCTGGTTACAGAAATAACAGAGCGGCGGGGAAAGCGTCAATCACAAAAAAATAAAAAAATGGATCTGCTTAGTTAACCCGCTTAAAACCAGTTTATTACACTGGTTTTAAGTGTGTAATTCGAAATAAACGGCTGTTGGTTGCGGGGAAGGTATGCAGTTAGATAGCACTTTCTCTGTGACAGGACAACAAACTGCAAGGAGTGTTATCTTCATCAATATGACCTCGTAACGTCACCCCGTTGTCATACCCGCTGTCTAGAGTTTGACCATCAGCTAACCGAAAGCGGGGGCATGATGAGAAGCTTTACAGCGATTCAACGTTTTGACCACATGGTGTCGTACCTGTGCCTTTCTCATCGATTTAGTGCAGCGACAGCCAAAGTAGCGCGGGTGATATCACACTCTGGTGATGGGCCGTTATATGCAGGAATTGGCTTGGCCGCATGGTGGCTCGACGGTGCATTTGGCTTATGGTTGTTGTGCACTGGAATCGTCGCCTTTGCGATTGAATTGCCCATCTATTGGGTTCTTAAACGGAGCTTCCGCCGCGCACGGCCTTCACAGCTGCCCGCTTTTATCACGCCCTCAGATTTATACAGCATGCCCTCTGGCCACACGGCGGCCGCTTTTTTAATGGCTTCACTGATTAGTACCTTTTATCCCCCCTTGGCGACAGTGGCCTTTATTTGGGCGGGGTTGATTGGGCTGTCCCGCGTATTGCTGGGGGTCCATTTTGTTAGCGATATTCTGGTCGGCGCGGTGTTAGGACTTCTCTGTACTGCGTTGGCACAAAACATCACCGACGATCTTTACTGGATGGCGGCAAGTACATGAAGCTTTTATATGGTGTGCAAGGAACCGGTAACGGCCATATTTCACGGGCAAGGGCGATGGCAAGGGCCCTAAAAGCGTATGACGTGAGTGTGGATTTTGTCTTTTCTGGACGACCGGCCGAGCGCTATTTTGATATGGCGCCGTTTGGTGACTATCGCACTTTTACGGGCATGAGTTTTATCAGTCGCGACGGTAAAATTGCGCTGCTTGAGACGGCAAAAAAGCATCACGTTCGGCAACTTTATCGTGATATTCGCGCGCTCGATGTTACGGGCTACGACAAAGTGGTATCCGATTTTGAGCCTATCACGGCTTGGGCGGCACGTCAGCAAGGCGTTCCCTCAGTGGCGATTAGCCATCAAGCTGCATTTGCCCATGCGGTCCCTAAACAGGGAGAAGGACTGATAAACCGGCTGATTATGCGTTATTTTGCGCCGACGGATCATGCCATAGGGCTCCATTGGTATCACTTTAATCAGCCGATTTTGCCCCCCATCATTGATATCGGCAGTGATGACAGCCTTTCACTAAAGGCGAGTCAATCAGAGGATGTCTTGGTCTATCTTCCTTTTGAGTCACTCGATGCAGTGACGGCGCTGTTACTGCGCTTTAACCAAGGTTTTGTCTGTTTTCATCCAGATGTGAAGCAAGGCTATCGGCGAGAGAATATTCGCTTTATGCCACTTGGGAAAGCCAGCTTTCATACTGCGCTAAAGGCTTGCCAAGGTGTGATCGCGAATGGTGGCTTTGAACTGCCTTCTGAAGCATTAACCATGGGGAAAAAGTTATTGCTAAAACCCTTAGCAGGACAGTTTGAGCAGCTGAGTAATGTGGCAACGCTGGCACAATTAGGGTTGGCGCACGCCATGACACACTTAGACGCTCGCGCGGTGAGAGATTGGTTGAAAGCCCCGGCCACCGGCGAGATCCGTTACCCTGATGTCGCAAGAGCGTTAGCGGAGTGGCTGGTCAAAGGTGAGCTCGACCAAACGCACAGTTTATTTCACCAGCTTTGGTCGCAGGTCCGTTTTCCAGAAGCGGTTGAAGAGTGTTTGCTGGATATTAGCCGCCCGCATCCACGTCGACGTCAGCATCCCTTACTGTTAAACCGCTTGATGCGCTGACCGCCCAATAACGGCGGTCTGGTCTGTTGAATCACGTTTTTACATTTTCGCTAGAGCATTCACTCAATTTCTCTTGAGTTTGGTGGTGCGCTCGGTAAACTCGCTGCCATTATTGAGCGTACATGTGTTCGCCAAACGGCGAACCAAGAGAGACACAGTGAACACCCAAAACCATATCGTCACGCGCATCCGCGAGCAAATTACTGCCCAAGGTGAACGCGAAGCTATCCGTTTTCAGCAACAGTCACAGTGGGCGAGTATCAGCTGGCGCCAACTGGGCGAGCGCATTGATCAGCTATCACGCTGTTTACTCAAAGCTGGTTGTCAGGTTCAGCAAACCGTCGCTATCTTTGCGCCGAACAGTGAAAAATGGGCGATGTTGGACTATGCCGCGTTGCAAATTCGCGCCGTGCCGGTGCCGATTTACGCAACCAGTACTGATCAGCAAGCGGCACACATTATCAATGATGCGGACGTGCAATGGATCTTCGCCGGTGACGAGCAACTAGAGAGCGCGGTTGCAGCCCTTGAACACTGCCCCAATGTCAAAGGGGTAATCGCCCTCAACCAAGAGGCACAGGTACCTGCACATCCCAAGGTGTGGGACTGGGCCAGTTGGTTATTGCAAGACGATCGCAGCTATCAAGCCGAATTAGACGCGCGCATTGATGCGCGATGCATGGATGATTTGATCACCTTGATTTATACCTCCGGCACCACGGGCGATCCGAAAGGGGTGATGCTAGATTATGCCAATGTTGCGGCGCAGCTGGAGGTACATGACCAAGTCTTGGCATTAAGCCCCGATGATGTGTCCTTGGCCTTTTTGCCGCTTTCTCATGTGTTCGAGCGCGCCTGGAGCTATTACGTCCTGCACCGCGGGGCGGTGAACTGTTATCTCTCAAACCCGCTTCAGGTGCGTGATGCATTGGCGGAGATTAAACCGACGGTGATGTGTGCGGTACCGCGTTTTTATGAAAAAATTCATGGTGCTATTCACGACAAACTCAGTCGGGCCACCGGCATTAAACCGCATTTGTTCCGTTGGGCGCTACGCCAAGGCGAGCGTCATGCCAGTCAGTTACGTGCTGGTCAATCACCGTCGCGACGTCAGCAATGGCAATTGGCGTTGGCCGACAAGCTGGTACTGAGTAAGTTGCGTGCGCTATTGGGTGGCAAGATGCGCTTGATGCCATGCGGTGGAGCGCGTCTTGACCCTGACATTGGCGCGTTTTTCCATGCCATAGGCATTAACGTCAAGCTGGGTTATGGCATGACCGAAACCACCGCCACGGTTTCTTGTTGGGACGATACGCGCTTTGACCCTCATTCGATTGGTTATCCGATGCCAGGGGCGGAGGTGCGAATTGGTGCGGAGGATGAAATTCAAGTTCGCGGGCCAATGGTGATGCGGGGTTACTTTAATCAGCCCGAGGCGACTGCTGCCACCTTTACCGAGGATGGTTTTTTGAAAACCGGCGATGCGGGATATCTTGATGCCAAGGGCAACGTCTTTATCACCGACCGAATCAAAGAGCTGATGAAAACCTCTGGCGGCAAATACATCGCGCCACAGCGGGTAGAAGGCGCTTTGGTGCGCGATCATTTTATCGATCAGATTGCGGTAGTGGCAGAGGCGCGTCATTTTGTATCGGCCTTAATTGTGCCTTGTTTTGATGCCTTGGAAGAGTGGGCGCGGGCGGCCAATATCAAATATCAAAATCGCAAAGAGCTGCTGAAACACGCCGATGTGGTGGCCTTGTTTGAAAAGCGCTTGCAGAGCTTGCAACACGAGTTGGCCAAATTTGAGCAAGTCAAACGCTTCACTTTATTACCGCAGGGCTTTTGTATGCACAGTGGCGAGCTCACGCCGACCATGAAGCTGCGCCGTAAAGTGATCTTGTCGCGTTACCAGCATCATATCGACGCCATGTACCAGCGTTGACGGTTTTTATCTAGGAGGCTCATCGGTGAGCCTCTTCATACTGTTTTTATCCCTTTTCTCCTCTTTATCGCCTTTTGTCAGAATAGTAAATCTGGCAAATTGGTTTTCTTGTAGTGGATCTTTCCAATTTACCACCTCCCAATCAGTGTTATCCAGCAACATTTACTCAACATTTAGATTAAAAATGTAAATACTGATTAGCTAATAGACAGTTTTGCAAATAAAACGYTACATTGATTGCAGCTTCATTCGAAGCAGGCCAAGTGACAATCTAACGCCGCCTTACCGCCAGTATTTGGTTTCGATGTCCGCGTGGTGAGTGACCACCAGTGCATCCAAGCGTAAGGGGCAAGATTAGGCTAAAAGTAAGTCCTAACTATGCAAACAGGGAGGCGTAGAGTGGAAATGTTATCCGGTGCCGAGATGATCGTGCGCTCCATGATCGATCAAGGCGTAAAACATATTTTTGGTTATCCAGGCGGGTCGGTGCTGGATATTTACGACGCATTGCACGAAAAGAGTGATATCGACCATGTGTTGGTACGCCACGAACAAGCCGCGGTCCACATGGCCGATGGTTATGCGCGTGCCACGGGGGAAGTGGGCGTGGTGCTGGTGACGTCAGGCCCAGGGGCAACCAATGCGATTACTGGCATTGCCACCGCGTACATGGACTCGATCCCCATGGTGGTTTTTTCTGGCCAAGTCATGAGCGGCCTGATTGGCAATGATGCCTTCCAAGAATGCGATATGGTGGGGATCTCCCGCCCGGTGGTCAAACACAGCTTTTTAGTCCAGCGCGCTGAAGATATTCCTAACATTGTTAAAAAAGCCTTTTATCTTGCCTCAACGGGACGTCCCGGCCCTGTGGTGGTGGATATTCCAAAAGACATGCTGAATCCGGCACAAAAGCATCCTTATCAGTATCCAGACAGTGTACGCATGCGCTCTTATAATCCGACCATCTCGGGACATAAAGGGCAGATAAAGCGTGGCTTAAAAGCACTACTGGCGGCGAAAAAACCAGTATTGTATGTCGGTGGTGGCTCAATCATGGCCGATTGTGGCGAACAAATCCGCCAACTATCAGAAACCCTTAATATCCCTGTTGTCAGCACCTTGATGGGGCTGGGCGCGTTTCCCGGCACCCATCAACACTCGCTGGGTATGCTGGGCATGCATGGCACCTACGAAGCGAACATGGCGATGCACCAAGCCGATCTGATCTTTGGTATTGGTGTCCGATTTGACGATCGCACCACCAATAACTTAGAAAAATACTGTCCCGATGCCACCATCATGCACATTGATGTCGACCCATCGAGCATTTCTAAAACCGTGGCGGCAGACATTCCTATCGTCGGCTCGGCGGATGCGGTACTAAATAGCATGCTGAAATTGCTGGTGGAGCAAGGTGGCAGTAACGACAGTGATGCGATCAGTACTTGGTGGCACAATATTCAAACTTGGCGCGAGCGTCAGTGTTTGAAGTATGACGTGGATCCGGAGCGCATCAAACCGCAGCAAGTGATTGAAACCTTGTATCGCCTTACCGATGGCGAGGCCTATGTAAGCTCCGACGTGGGTCAGCACCAAATGTTTGCCGCACTCTATTATCCGTTTGATAAACCACGCCGTTGGATAAACTCGGGCGGCTTGGGCACCATGGGCTTTGGGCTACCCGCCGCCATGGGGGTGAAGTTCGCGCTGCCAGACGCGCAGGTGGTATGTGTTACCGGCGATGGCAGTATTCAAATGAATATTCAGGAGCTCTCCACCGCACTGCAATATGATATCCCGGTGGTGATCGTTAACCTCAACAACCGTTTCCTCGGGATGGTCAAACAATGGCAGGACATGATTTATCAAGGCCGCCATTCGCACTCGTACATGGACTCGGTGCCGGATTTTGCCGCGATTGCCGAAGCCTATGGCCATGTGGGGATGCGTATTAGCCATCCGTCTGAGTTAGAAGCTGGCCTAGAAAAGGCGCTGGCAATGAAAGATCGCTTGGTGTTTGTCGATATTCATGTCGATGAAACCGAGCACGTGTATCCGATGCAGGTACGCGGTGGGGCGATGAATGAAATGTGGTTAAGCAAAACGGAGAGAACCTAATGCGCAGTATTGTATCGGTTTTGATGGAAAACGAGCCCGGTGCCTTGTCGCGCGTGGTGGGTCTGTTCTCTCAGCGTGGCTACAACATTGAATCACTGACGGTGTCACCCACCGATGATGCGACCTTGTCGCGCTTAAATATCACCACGTCAGTGGTCAGCGACGCGGACCGCGAGCAAATCGAAAAGCATTTGCACAAGCTGATTGATGTACTGAAAGTGAGTAATGTCACCGAGAGCGATCACATTGAACGTGAACTGGCGTTGGTGAAAGTGAAAGCGAGTGGCTACGCCCGCGCGGAGGTAAAACGCACCGCCGATATTTTTCGGGGGCAAATTGTCGATGTGACGGCTTCACAATATACCGTGCAGTTGACGGGCGACAGTGACAAGTTGGATGCCTTTATTCGCGCGATCGGTGAAATTACCGAGATCATTGAAGTTGCACGCAGTGGTGTGGTGGGTATTGCACGCGGCGAGCGAGCGCTGCGCCAGTAACCCAAGCAACCGGTCGTGATAAGGAAAATGGCACGCCAAGACGTGCCATTTTTTGTGGATTAAGCGGGGTTAATCAAGTACACCAAGGCTTCATAGGGTGCCAATTGCATTTCTGGCATCAAGGGCTTGGCTTCTGGGTAATTATGGCTCACCAAGTCTGCGTTTGGGGCAGGGGCGACAGGCAAGGTCGCTGTGACTGGTTCGCCATAAAAGTTACACACTACCACCAGTTGGCTGTCGCCATTGTCGCGACGATACGCGAGCAGCTGTGGGTGGTCAGGCAGCAAGTCCTGATAATCCCCTTCACGGATCACGGGTAAGGTTTTCCGTAGGGAAATTAGCTGCTTGTAGTGATAGAACACCGAGTTTTTATCCGCCAGTGCGGTGTCGACATTGACGTCAACATAGTTAGGCGCAGGCTTGAGCCACGGTGTGCCTTTGGTAAACCCGGCGTTTGCTGAACTGTCCCACTGCATGGGGGTGCGCGAGTTGTCGCGTGAGCGTGCCGCCAGAATGGCCAACACTTCCCCTTCAGGCATGCCTTGTTCGCAAAGCAGGCGGTACATGTTTCGGCTTTCGACGTCTTGATAATCATCAATACGCTGATAGCCCGGGTTGGTCATACCAATTTCTTCCCCTTGATACACATAAGGCGTGCCTTGCTGCATATGAATCGCGGTGGCGAGCATCTTGGCGGAGGCAACGCGATGATGGCGATCATCACCAAAGCGGCTGACTACACGCGGTTGGTCGTGGTTACACCAAAACAGTGCGCCCCAACCTTGATTATGTAGGCCGTGCTGCCAAGTACGGAAAAGCTGCTTTAGGGCTAAGAAGTCAAACGGCGCCAGTCGCCACTTCTCGCCGCCCGGATAATCGACTTTTAAGTGGTGGAAGTTAAACACCATGGAGAGCTCTTTGCCATCCGGCGCGGAGTATTGTTGACAATGCTCCAAGGTGGTCGAAGACATCTCGCCCACGGTGACGCTGCCGTAACGTTGGAAAATGTCGCGACTGATCTCTTGTAAGTATTCGTGAACGCGCGGGCCATCGGTATAAAAACGGCGACCATCGCCTTGATGATCATCAGGGAACGACTGATCTTTGGAGATCAAATTGATCACATCGAGTCGAAAACCATCCACGCCTTTGTCGGCCCAAAAGGCCATTACGTCTTTGACGGCTGCCCGCACCTCAGGGTTTTCCCAGTTAAGGTCGGCCTGTTCGGTGGCAAATAAGTGGAGGTAATACTGGCCGGTCGGTTCATGCCATTGCCACGCGCTACCGCCAAATTTTGATTGCCAGTTGTTTGGAACGCCGCCGTTAATCGGATCTTTCCAGATGTAGTAATCGCGATAGGGGCTGTCTTTGCTGGCAAGCGCTGATTGAAACCAAGGATGCTCGGTTGAGGTATGATTAATCACAATATCCATGATGATACGGATATCGCGTTTGTGCGCCTCGGCGAGCAGGGTGTCGAAGTCGTCCATGGTGCCTAGGCTAGGATCAATGGCGTAATAATCGGCAATGTCGTAGCCGTTATCGACTTGTGGTGATACATAAATGGGGGTTAGCCATAACGCGTCGATGCCCAAGGCCGAAAAGTAGTCCAGCTTTTCGATAATGCCCGGCAGATCACCTGTCCCTGTTTGTGTGGTATCACGGAAGCTCTTGGGGTAAATCTGATAAATGGTGGCCGTTTTCCACCAGGGATGTGCGTGCATAATGTCTCTCTTAACGCTAATAAAGCGGGGAGCGTGCTCCCCGCAGACTGAATGGGAGTTAGACGACCGCCAGTTTGCCTTTGCTGGCTTGACGGCGATACATAAAGGCGGTGAGTGCAATAGGCACGATAATGGCAATCAGCATCGCGACCGCGTAAACCCCCCAGAACTGTGGCTGAATAGATAAAATACCCGGCAAGCCACCTACACCAATGCCGTTGGCCATCACACCGGAAAGGCCACACACAATGGCGGCCAGCGCCGAGCCAACCATCGCGCACAGCATGGGGAATTTGTAACGTAGGTTAATCCCGTACATGGCCGGCTCAGTGACGCCAAGATAGGCCGAGATTGCCGCGGGCACAGAGATTTCACGTTCGTTTTCTTTTTTGCTCATCCAAATGATCCCGACAACCGCCGAGGCTTGTGCAATGTTGGACAGAGCAATCAGTGGCCAAATGGGGGTGCCGCCCATCTCTTGCATCAGCTGCAAATCCACCGCGTTGGTGGTGTGGTGAACACCTGTGATCACCAAAGGTGCATACAGGAAGCCGAACAGGGCCGCGCCTATGTAGGCGTAATCGCCGGTCATTGCCGAACGGGCTAGGAATGCGACGCCATTACCAATCTCGCGGCCAAAGGGGCCGATAAGGGTGTGTGCCAAGATCACGGAAGTCAGTAGCGCGACAAATGGCACCACCACCAAATACAAATAATCCGGAATAATGCGTTTTAACTGGGTTTCAATAAACGCCAATGCCATCCCCGCAAACATGGCTGGGATCACCTGTGCTTGGTAGCCGACTTTTTCAATTGAGAACCAGCCAAAGTCCCACACTTCAGGCATTTCTTTACCGATAAGGTAAGCGTTCATCAACTGAGGCGATACCAGGGTAATACCGAGCACGATACCCAAAATCGGTGTGCCGCCCATTTTTCTGACTGTCGCCCAACACACGCCGACAGGCAGGAAGTGGAAGATGGCTTCGCCAAGCAGCCATAAAAAGCCGTGGGCGGTGGCCCAAAACTCGCTGATCTCGGTTAAGGTTTTGCCATCGAACATGCGGATATCACCGATCACATTACGGAAGCCGAGGATCAAACCACCGGTAATGATCGCGGGGAGAAGGGGAACAAAAATTTCCGCGAGGTGTGAAATCGCTCGTTCTAGCAGGCTCATGTTTTTACGCGCGGCTTGCTTGGCCTCATCTTTTGATTGACCCTCGACGCCGGTGGCCTGTTGCAACAGGACGAAGGCTTGATCCACGCTGGTGCCGATCACAACTTGAAATTGGCCGGCGCTGGTAAAGCAGCCTTTAACCATGGGGATCGCTTCAATGGCGGCGACGTCCGCTTTTTCCGGGTCATTTAATACGAAGCGTAAACGGGTGAGGCAGTGGCTCACGGTGGCGATGTTGTCTTTGCCGCCTATATGGGTGATCAATTGATCAACGGCATTTTTATTTATCTGGCTCATAAGCAATCCTGTATTGCTGTAGGATATTCATTGGTAACGTTCCCATTAATTATTGATCGTACTAAGCCAATTATCAGTGGAATCGTTCCCACATTTTGAAAACCATCACACAGAAATTCGTAACTGCTTGATTTTTAGTGTTGGCTAGGGAGTCACCAGATGACAGGGTTGCGTCCAGTGACTCATCACGGGTATATCTTCACTCAATTGTTCAAGCAGCAACGTGGCTGCATGTTGCCCTGCTTGATGGTAGCCCAGTTCCACACTGACTGCGCGTGGGAACATAAAGCGTAGCATGTCATGGTTGCCAATGCCGCCAATGGCGATATTTTCACGATTTAGGGTTTGTAGGCGTTTTGCGACCCCTAAGGCGAGGGTATCGGAGGCGCAGACAATGGCGTCAGTCTGCGGGGTTAACAGGTAATCTGTTGCGGCATAGGCGGCATGCAGGCTCATCTCACAACGATGGAGTTGTGGTGAAAGCTGGTGGGTTTGGCAAAAATGTTGATAGGCATCAGAACGGGCGAGACCTGTGGTTTCATCGCGCTCATCAATTCCCAAGAAGGCAATATGACGGCATCCTTGACGATAAAAGTGGTCCATGACTTGCGTGACGGCACCTTGGTTGTCGTAACTGACGCTGGCGTATTGCTCACTATCAACGGCGAGCACGACACAGTTGGGGGCGAATGGCGCTAGCGCGTTGAGATCACAGCCCGAAAAACCAAAAAAGATAATCCCATCCACATTACGGCGTTTTAGCACATCGAGATGGGCTTGTGCTTTTTGTTGTGAGAACTGGCTTTCCATAATGGCTGCGTCATAGCCTTTGGCATACAAGGTATTGAGCAATCCCGTCAGTGCGGTGTTCTCTGAGTTGGAACTGAGCTTGGCCACGATCACGCCCACAACACCACTGCGTTGCGCACGCATCGCGCGCGCCGATTTCGACGGTAAAAAGCCATGTTGGTCGATCACCGCTTGTACTTTAGCGCGGGTACTGTCTTTAACGCGTGCGTCATGGTTTAGCACACGCGATACGGTCGATTTCCCCACCCCGGCTAAGCGGGCAATATCCAAAATGGTTAATGGTTTTGTCATTTTTTTCTCTGTGGTAGCGGTAAATCAGTGGCTTAGACTCAGCCTCTTCGCGCGCCATGATAACAGGCGTGATTGGCGCTTGCGATTTATTGATTAATTTGTAAACTACAGCCTGATTTTTGAACAACCATCCTACTTTAGACTGAAATGATGATGAGCCACCCTGTCGTACAAACCATCAACAAGTGCCTAGTGCGCATGACCACACTGACGCTCGCAGTAATGGCATTAAAGCTTAGCGCGATTTATTTGGTGCCGTTAGCGGTACTGATCAAAACGCACTTCAAAGAAATTGTCCACTGGTAAGCGCGGTAAGCTGATCGTCAAGGTGCTGGTTTAGCGATTGCCAGTACTGCTGATAGCGCCGCGTATACGCTTGCGGACATGGCGAAACCAAACCGCGCACAATCGGAAATAGCTGTTGCCATTGTGCCAGCCAATCTATCTTCACATCAGGATGGGTGAGATAGCGCTGGTGCTGTGCTATGACTGGCATCAACGCCTTTTGTAAGTAGGGATTGATACCACAAAGCAGCTGGGTGTGCAGGGTCTGGTGCCAATAGGTCATGGTGGTGATATCGGCGCTATCTTTGGCGGGTAAGTGCTGAATAGAATGAATCAGTCCCAACACCTGTAATGCGGTCTGTTCATTCAGTTTGCTCGGAAAGCTATCGATGAACGCACCAAACAGACCTTTCAGGGCTTGAATCAGTGCCTGCCAGTCTGCTTGGCTTAATGGTGTGAGCCGATAGCCAAGATGAGGCTGATAAAGGACCCGTCCCTCTACCGCTAATAAATGCAAGCCATCGCGTGCTGTGGCCGTCGACAGGCTGAGTTGCTCACACAAAGCAGAGACAGTGAGTGGGTAATCGCCCTCTGCGCGCGCTGTGAGTGATAACTGGCGGGTTAATATGGCTGCCCAGATTTGCTCCATAGCGTGCTGGGCTTTGGTGAACTTCATAACACTCCCTGTGCTGGGTCGACGAGATTGGCTCGCGACTAAATGCAAGCCTCTTTATCATGCCACCGTGTCATGGATAAAAAAACGCCCCGACATTAGTCGAGGCGTAGGCATTGCTATCGGTGCTTAATTACAGCACGTGCACAGAGGCGGTGTTGGTGGTACCAGAAGGCACAAGCGCGCCTGAAACCATGACCACGATGTCGCCTTTATGCGCTAAACCAGACTCAAGTGCGATGGTTTTGCCGCGACGGTAGAACTCATCGGTGCTATCGATGCTTTCGATCATCACAGGCGTCACACCTTTGGTTAGACACAGGTGAGCGGCTGTTTTCGGGTTGGTGGTGACCGCGATGATGTTTGCCGTCGGGAAGTACTTACGTACTGAGCGTGCTGATTTGCCTGCTTCAGTGGCAACAACAATCAAAGGTGCACCCAACTTCTGAGAGGTATCAACCGCGCCTTTACAGACCGCTTCGGTGATACGCAGGCGATCGCTATCGAGACGAGAACCCAGAGCAGGTGACATTTGACGGTCAGTACGCTCACAAATTTGCGCCATGATGCTCACAGCTTCAACCGGGTATTTACCTTTCGCAGACTCGCCAGACAGCATGACGGCATCGGTACCATCCATGATCGCATTCGCCACATCACCGGCTTCAGCACGGGTTGGACGTGGGTTTTTGATCATTGAGTCCAGCATTTGTGTTGCGGTGATAACCATCTTGCGAGCACGGTTACACTTCTCGATCATCATCTTCTGCGCGAAGATCACTTCTTCCACTGGGATTTCTACGCCCAAGTCACCACGGGCAACCATGATACCGTCAGACGCTTCCAAGATAGCGTCAAAATTGTCGACACCTTCTTGGTTTTCAATTTTAGAGATGATATTGATGTCGCTGCCGCCGTTTTGAGTCAGCAGCTCGCGGATTTCTTCCACGTCTTCTTTCTTACGAATAAATGAGGCCGCAACAAAGTCAACGCCTTGCTCACAACCAAATTTTAGATCCGATTTATCTTTTTCAGCCAGTGCAGGCAGGCTCACCGAAACACCTGGCAGGTTAACGCCTTTGTTTTCGCCCAACTCACCGTTATTCAGTACTTTACAAACGACTTCTTTTTCAGTCGTTTCTAGTACTTCCATCTCAAGCAGACCGTCATCAACGAGTACAGTATTGCCCGCCTTTAGGTCACGAGGTAGGCCGGCGTAAGTGACGGCAACGCGATCTTTGTTACCCACGACAGAGGTGTCTNAATGCGACGTCGTTACCACCTTCGAGTTTGATGGTGCGGATCTCAGGGCCTTTGGTATCGAGCAGAATCGCAACTTGCTTACCGGTTGTCTTCATGACGTTGCGCAAATTTGTGATACGCGCACCGTGTTCGGCATAGTCACCGTGTGAGAAGTTAAGACGCATCACGTTCATGCCTGCATCAACAAGCTTAGTCAGCATCTCTTCCGATTCAGTTTTAGGTCCAATCGTACAAACGATTTTGGTCTTTTTCATCGACGCATTTCTCCGGTCAAAAATTGAAACATAAACTTGGGGCCTAACTGCAAAAGACTGATTTAAATGTAATTAAACAACATAAATAGGTCGTTATCGTGGTGCAGTCAGCAAAATTCTCGCATTTCTCAATGACGTTACCGCAGCCTTCACGCTGAGGTGACGTCACTGTTTTATCGATCGTGAGTATAGATTGTCTGCGTTGATCTGTGTTGATCACGGGCAATAAAGGCGTTGTTGGTGTAATACGATTTCACCCAGTGCCATCGATTCACCATTCACCTCCCATCCATTGGGCGCGTAAATTTACCACAGCTCACCGTCCAGATCATTACAAGCCGGTGACAGTAATCGGTTTCAGCACGCTTTTATTTTGATGATTACGTTTTCTGTTGATTATCACCCCATGCGACAAGGTGGTTGTTTTATGTTCTGTTAATGATTCTTTTGTCATTAATGAGTGTGATCTGTCTTCCAATTTGAACTGGATCATGCTTTTTTATTAAGTCTTTTGCGTTCACCTAGAATTTATCTACTATCAGAGCACTTTCGATGGGCTGCCTAACAATGTTTGCGCGTATTTTACGGTTTTTGACAGGGATGCTGCTTATAGTCTGCACGTATGCGAGTACGCAGGTGTGGGCCGATGACGCCTATCTGTCAGAAAATAAAGACATTTTAGTCGCCACCCATTCCTCTGTGTGGAAGCCTTATAGCTATTTATCCGACTCAGGTCAGCCCAAAGGGCTATTGATCGATTTCTGGCAGGCTTATGCCAAATACAATCATGAATCCATTCAGTTTGTTCTGTTAGATTGGCCTGAAACCCTTTCTTACATGCGAGAAGGCGGTAACCGTGTGCATGCCGGTTTATTACGTTCGCCTGAACGTGAGCGCTTTTTAGATTTTGCGACGCCAATTTTTAATATCAATGGCTCTTTGTATGTGCAAAACCAACCGGGCAGCACAGATATTAAGCCTTTAGCGGCAGATCAAGTCGTTGGTGTGGTAGCAGAAAGTTATGAATCCTCGTTCTTAGCCAAGCACTATCCGCAAGTGGAGCAACGTAGCTTTGTGAATAACGAGGATTTATTTGCGGCCGCGCTAGAGGGTGAGATCCAAGCCCTTGTGGCAGATAGTCAGGTCGCCAACTTTTACTTTCTGACTCAAGGAAAACCGCTAGCATTTGTCGCGGAGCAAGTTCTTTATACCCGTCCAATTTATGCAGCAGTGCCGAAAGGCAACCAAGCATTGCTCGATGAAATACGTGTTGGGATCAGTCATATTCCGTCTGAGGAACTACTACGGATTAAGCAAAAATGGATTAATACCGAGCGGGTTGAGGCGTATCCCGATTGGCTAATCCCGACCATAGTGATCATGGTGGCATTGAGCGCCGTCGCGTACATTTTTTTCCTCAAGCGCATGGTGTATAAGCGCACCGTTGCCTTGCGCCAAGCCAATGCCCGCTTGCGTGAATTTGCCAATACTGACCCACTGACTCAATTGCTGAATCGACGTGGCCTAGAGGGCTATTTTTCTCGCCTTAAACCCAAACTTCAGCGTCAGCAAGAAATGGGGCTGATCCTCATCGACCTCGATCACTTTAAACAGGTGAATGACAAATACGGTCATATGCAGGGTGATAAAGTGTTAGTGCACCTTGCCAGTTATTTAAAGCGGGTCGTGAAGCATGGCGCCGTGGCGCGTTTAGGGGGCGAAGAATTCTGCGTGCTGTGTCCGGCCACGTCATTAGATGAAATGATCGACATAGCCAACCATATCCGCTGCGATGTGGCAGACAGTGTGTTTGAGTTCGATGGCGCCGAGATTCGTGTCACTGTCAGCATTGGCGCAATTGTATCCAGTGATGTTACTGACGACATTGCTTCGCTGGATTTAGATACCTTGACCCATGCCGCTGACCTTCTTATGTACCGTGCGAAAGACCGCGGCCGTAATCAAGTGATGCTGGCCTCCTCTCAATCAGTGACCACACCTATCGCAGAAGCCTGATACCGTTTTCTGTTAGGTAAAAACACGCTTTTCATCTTCTTTTCTTGCAGCGTTTTTATCATTAAATATACTGTGCATATATACAGGTATTTTGATGATGAAAACACTCGACCAATTAGCCCAGCAACACGGCCTATGGCGCGCTAGTCAGCGGCCGTTAATGGCGGAATTACCCGATAAAAAAGCGACCGGTTACAGCGCCTTTGATCAGCGTCTAGGGGGGCTCCCGTCTCCAGGTGTGACAGATATCATCAGTGACTATGGTGTCGGTGAGTTGCGGCTGGTGTTACCGGCGTTGTATCACGCTAGCGGTCAGCAGGTAGCGTGGATCCGTCCACCGGTTGGACTCAACGCAGCGATGCTACATCAGCAAGGCTATTTAACCGACAACACCTTGTTGGTGTCTCCCAAAAGCGATCAGGATGCGCTGTGGGCAGCCGAGCAAGCGGCGCGCAGTGGCGCGTGTCAGGCGGTCGTGTTATGGCCATCTTCGCTCACGGTGGGACAAGTTAAGCGCCTAAAACTGGCGGCCGAACATGGCCAATGTGCGGTGGTACTGTTGCGCCGCCAGCAGACGTATTCATTGACCTTGCCGGTCGATTTRAGCGTGGCGCTGGCCCCTTCTGCATGTGGTGTGACGGTCACGGTGCGCTATTGTCGCGGGCAATGGCCACCGGCCCCGTTTACCCTCGRTTGGCGCACGCAATGGCCCGCGTTGGTGACCTGGCCAAGCAATGCAGAGAATTTGCTTGCCTTTCCTTCACGGCAACAGCGGGAGCAAGCGTGATGTCATTATGGCTGTATCTGCATTGCCCAAGCTTGTTGTTAGATAGCCTTTATGCGCCGTCATCGGTGCAAGCGGTGGGGCTGGTTAGCGAGCAAGAAGGCCGTTTAGTGCAGCTCTCTGTGGCGGCTAACACGCACGGTCTGAATACCGGTATGGGATTAGGGGCTGCAGCGCTTATTTGTCATCAGCTCGCGGTCTACCCTTATTGCGCGGTGAAAGAGCAGTCCGCGCTTGAGCAGCTCGCCACACAGCTTTATCCGCTGGTCGCGGAAATCAGCCTTAATCCCTCTAAAGGTTTATGGCTACACGTTTCACCGATGTTGGCCTTATATCAAGGGTTTCCCCCGCTATGGCAGGCGGTGACTCAAACGCTGGTGGAAAGTGATATCCGTTATCAGGCAGGGGTGGGCCAAACGCCGCGTGCCGCCGAGCTTATGGCGTATGGCCACGCGGGCAAGATCAGTACCGACCCCGAGCATTTGCAGGCAGCGTTGCAGCAATTGCCGTTAGCTGCTGCCCCTTTACCGGAGACGGTGAAAACTCAGTTTACGCGTCTGGGCCTCTCTCGGTTAGGTGAGCTTATCGCCTTGCCCACCGCTTCGCTGACGCGACGTTTTCCGCGCACTGTGGTGGATTACCTTGCTGAAGTGCGTGGCGCCCAGCCGACGCCACTGCGTTATTTTCAGCCACCGCTGCAATTTTTTCAGCAGCGGGTCTTGTTGTTTGAGCTTAGTGAGCAAGCCCACTTATTGCCCATTATCGAGAATCTCGTCTCGGCACTGTGCCGTTTTCTTGAGCAGCGTAGTGCCTGTACGCCTGCGCTGACGTTGGGTTTTAGCTTGCGTGATGGATGTGAAGAAACCCTGCCGGTAATGGCCGCGCATGGCGAGAAAGACGTCGAGCGCTGGATGGCGTTGGTGCGTTTACGGCTGGCGTCATGGCAAGTGAGCCAGCCGGTCACTGCGGTCAGTGTGACGGCTTCGCAAATCGATTGTCACCAGCCCGGACAAACCGATCTTTTTAGCGCCCAGCAAGGTGAGCAAAATCGTGATGAGTTGGTCGCGACACTGGCTGCCCGACTCGGGGAGGAGGCGGTTATGCGGTTAGCGTATGTAGATCATCACCGTCCCGAGACGGCCAGCCAACATGTCCCCCATCATCATAGTGCGACACCAACGGCCTCGGCACCCACGCGTCCACGCCCAAGTTTATTGCTGCCGCAACCCACACCACTGGTGGGTAAGGTCACCTTACGTGAAGGGCCGGAGCGAATTGTCACGGGCTGGTGGGAAGGTGCGCCTATCCAGCGCGATTACTTTATTGCCCAAAATGCCCAGCAACAATGGCTGTGGGTGTTTCGCACGCCAGAGCAAACTTGGTTTTTACACGGTTGGTTTAGTTAGACGGTGAAGCGATGAGTACGTATGCCGAGCTGGTATGTTGCAGCAACTTTTCCTTTCTTGAGGGCGCCTCACACCCGGAAGAGCTGGTGGCGCAAGCGGCAACATTGGGCTATCAAGCGCTCGCGATCACCGATGAATGCTCGGTCGCAGGCGTGGTGCGTGCGTATCAAGCCCAGCGTGATTATCCGCAGCTTTCGCTGATTATTGGCAGCCGCTTTCGCCTGCAGGCGTTAGATGTTGTTCTATTGTGTCCCACCCAAGCGGCTTACCAAGAGCTGTGTCGGATTATCACCAATGCGCGGCGACGCAGTCACAAAGGTGACTACCAGCTGAGCGAGTGGGATCTGATGTCGGTACGTCATGGCATAGTGCTATGGCTACCCAGTGGCGCGGAGAGCGATCATTACTGGGCGACGTGGCTGCTGCGTTATCATGCTGAGCGCTTGTATCTGGCTGTGCGGCGCGATCTAGCGGATAACGACCATCCGTATCTGGCGCACTGTCGCATGCTGGCAAGCCAGTATGCGCTTCGTGTGACAGCGTGTGGTGATGTGCTGATGCATCACCCTGAGCGGCTGGCGTTACATCATACCTTAACGGCGATTCGACATCGTCAGCCGGTGGCGGCGTTGGGGCGGACACTAGTGCCCAATGCAGAGCGCGCCTTACGCCCGTTGCCTAAATTACACGCTTTATTTCCTCCTGAGTGGCTGGCGGAAAGTGCCAAGATTGCCGCCCAGTGTCAGTTTTCCTTGGCGAGCCTTAAATACAGCTACCCCAAAGAAGTGGTGCCGACTGGCGAGTCTG
This sequence comes from Salinivibrio sp. IB872, assembly GCF_001995345.1. Classification (NCBI taxonomy): domain Bacteria; kingdom Pseudomonadati; phylum Pseudomonadota; class Gammaproteobacteria; order Vibrionales; family Vibrionaceae; genus Salinivibrio; species Salinivibrio sp. IB872. Next base: position 78,957 of record NZ_MUFO01000011.1, read on the forward strand.
CGATGGCGTATCTGCGTGAGGCGGTCAAGCAAGGCGCACAGCAGCGCTTCCCACAAGGTGTTCCCCGTGACGTGGGAGCCACCATTGAAAAAGAGCTCGCGCTTATCGAGGCGCTGGATTACCCGTATTACTTTTTGACCATTTACGATCTGGTGCGCTTTGCCCAGTCGCGTGGGATCTTATACCAAGGGCGCGGCTCGGCAGCGAACTCGGTGGTGTGTTATTGCTTAGGGATCACCGCGGTGGATCCGTGCAAAGTCGATGTGCTGTTTGAGCGCTTTATTAGCAAAGAGCGCGACGAGCCGCCGGATATTGATGTGGACTTTGAGCACCAGCGCCGTGAAGAAGTGATCCAGTATTTGTATCAAAAATATGGTCGTGAGCGGACCGCCTTAGCGGCAACCGTGATCCGTTATCGGCTTAAAAGTGCATTGCGCGATGTGGGCAAAGCGTTGGCGATCCCCGCTAGCCAGATTGATTTTTTTATTCAAAACCTCAATCGGCGCGATAAAACCCAGCCTTGGACGCAGCAACTTCAGCAGTTGGGCCTGGATCCTAAAAGCGCGAAAAGCCAACAGTGGCTGTCGCTGACCCAGACATTGATCGGCTTTCCACGCCACCTTTCTCAGCATGTCGGTGGCTTTGTGATTGCAGATGGGCCTTTGTATGAGTTGGTGCCGGTGGAAAATGCGGCGATGGCAGAGCGGACGGTGATCCAGTGGGATAAAGACGATCTGGAAACGCTGCATCTGATGAAAGTCGACGTACTGGCACTGGGGATGCTCACCGCGATTCGACGTACCTTTGATTTGATTGCCCAAAGCGGTGGCCCTCGCTTGAGTTTGGCGGCGATCACCCAACAAGGCGACGATCCGGCGGTGTTTGCACGCATTCAGCACGCCGATACCGTGGGAGTGTTTCAAATTGAGTCGCGAGCACAAATGAGTATGCTGCCGCGGCTCAAACCGGCTTGTTATTATGATTTGGTAATCCAAATTGCCATTGTCCGCCCCGGTCCGATTCAAGGTGACATGGTGCATCCGTATTTAAAGCGACGCGACGGAGAAGAAGTGGTGAGCTACCCGTCTAAAGCTGTTGAGCAAGTGCTGGCGCGTACGCTCGGGGTGCCCATTTTTCAAGAGCAGGTGATCAAACTGGCGATGGTGGCGGCCGGCTTTTCCGGTGGAGAAGCGGATCAGCTGCGCCGCGCGATGGCGGCCTGGAAGAAAAAGGGCGGACTGGCGCCGTTTCGTGACAAATTGATCGCAGGGATGACTGCGCGAGGCTATCGCGCCGACTTTGCCGAGCAGCTTTACCGACAAATCTGTGGGTTTGGTGATTATGGCTTTCCAGAGAGCCACTCGGCTTCGTTTGCGGTTTTGGCCTATGTATCAGCGTGGCTAAAGCATTATTATCCCGCCGCGTTTTACACCGGCTTGCTTAATAGCCAGCCGATGGGGTTTTACTCACCGTCACAATTGATGCAAGACGCCACGCGCCATCAGGTGCCTGTGTTGCCGGTTTGTGTGCAACACTCGGGAGCGGATCATTGCTTAGAAAAGGTTGGCGAACAGTGGGGCGTGCGGCTGGGATTGCGGTTAGTCAAAGGATTAAGCATGGCGGCAATAGACCGATTGCTGGCCCATCGTCCAGAGACGGGATTTACGTCTTTGTCGGCACTGCAAGGGATTCATCTTGACCGCGATGCCTATCAAGCCCTAGCCAGTAGTGGCGCATTGGCAGCGCTGGCTGGTAACCGCTTTCAGGCGCGCTGGGCGCTGATGGATCAGCAGCGGCAGTTGCCGTTACTCGCCGCCAGTGACGATGAGGTGGCGTTGCCTCATTCGCCTTCCCAGTGGCAGAACGTGATTGAAGATTACGCGGCCTTGGGGCTGTCGCTCACCGATCATCCCATTCGTTTGATGGCGCAAGCCGGCACGCTGGGGCGTTTTACCCGTGGTGTTGAGTTATCACAGTGTGCATCGCAAAGCTGGGTCGCGGTAGCGGGGGTGGTGACGGGCAAGCAATCCCCCGGTACGGCCAGTGGCGTAACCTTTGTCACCTTGGAAGACGATACGGGCAATATCAATGTGGTGGTTTGGGCGGGGACGGCACGGGCGCAATCCCGTGCTTTTATGCAAGCCAAGGTGTTGAAAGTGCATGGCATTGTCGAGCGACAGGGCGAGGTGGTGCACGTGATTGCCGGTAAGTTGATTGATCTTACCCCGACGCTCACCACCTTGTCGGTGGCCGCACGTGAATTCCGTTAACGCGACGCGCTAACCGCGTCGGGACAGGTGGGCGCCGGACACGCGGCTACCGCTTGAATACGCTGGCGATGTAGCTCATCACGAATCGCCGCCCCTTTAAAACCTGCGTCGACAATTGGCTTAACCTCTACCTGTTGCGCGCAAGCAAAGCGCTCGCGTAAGGCGTCGGCTTGTGGATAGTGATAATTTTCACGTCCCTTGCGGCCACGGACATCGGCCAAACACGCCAAGGCCAGTTGCTCGACCCGCTCGGGTTTGCGCCACGCATCGATCTGATTAAACAGCGCTACCCAATGCTCAGGGCTGAGTTGATCGCACTTATGAATTTTGGAGTGGTGCGCACTGACCACCAAGGCCAAATCCCGATAGGCGTTGGGAATACGTAGTCGCTCGCACAAATCTTTAATCACGGGCAGCCCGCGATCGCCGTGGCCGCGATGGCCGGGCAAAATAGAGGCAGGGGTGAGGGCCTTACCGAGATCATGGACTTGTGCGGCAAAGCGGATGGCTTTGTCGTCGGTCAATGAGGCGGCATAACGGCTGACCATTTCCGTGTGGATGCCGGTGTCGATTTCAGGGTGCCAGTTGGCTGGATTCGGCACGCCGTACAAGGCGTCGATTTCTGGAAGTACTACCGCTAGGGCACCGCAATCGCGCAGCACAGCAAGAAACACATCGGGACAATCACTGCCAAGCGCTTTTTCCCACTCGCGCCAAACCCGCTCAGGGGTGAGGTGGATGAGTTCGCCCTTGGCGACCATCGTTTTCATCAGCGCTAAGGTGTCGTCGGCAAGGGTAAAGCCGAGCGGCGCAAAACGGGCGGCAAACCGTGCCACCCTGAGGACCCGCAATGGATCTTCGCTAAAGGCAGGCGAGACATGGCGCAAAATCCGGTTGTGTAAATCTTGCTGACCGCCATACGGGTCAATCAAGCTGCCATCTTCGTCTTGGGCAATGGCGTTAATGGTGAGATCGCGGCGCTGAAGGTCCACTTCCAGTGAGATATCTGGTGAGAAGTCGCAAATAAACCCGGTGTAGCCTTGGCCTGATTTACGCTCGGTACGGGCGAGGGCATATTCTTCGTGTGTGGTGGGGTGTAAAAACACGGGGAAGTCTTGGCCGACTTGCTGGTAACCGGTCGCTTGCATTTGCTCGACGGTCGCGCCCACGACCACCCAATCTTTATCTGTGACCGGCAGGCCTAATAGCGCATCACGTACTGCTCCGCCGACAAGATAATGTTTCACACGAGACTCCTTGTTTGGATTAACCTTGGAATCTGGCATGGCAACCATGCTGACTCCGATTTCTTTCCCAAGTATACATATTGAAATGCAGCACGGATATTTTGTGCCTGAAAATTGGCGTGGCGGTTGCAATAAAAAAGGCCGCCGAGGCAGCCTTCTTCAGTCATTATGCCCAGCCGTCACGGCGACGTTTTTTACGTGGGATAAGGTGTGGCAGCACAAGGCCAAACAGTAAGCCGCCGCCGGCCACCATGCCGCCGTAGGTAAACCAGCGCATTAGTAGGTCGTCTTTTTGGGTATCAATCTTGGCGCGCAGTGCACGAATTTCACTTTGTGCCTCAATCAATTTCTTATTGAGATCGCTGCTGTGTGCTTCCAGCTTCGAAATTTGTTCGTTGCGTTTTGCTAGCGATTCAACCAAGCCTTTTTGCTGTGCTTTGGCATCATCTTGGGCGCTGGCCAGCGCGGATTTAACCCTTTTCAGCTCCGCTTCTAGTGCAGGCAGTCGCTCTTTTAAGCCCGGTTGCGTGGTGACGTAATCACTTTTTACCCAGCCTTTACGGCCACGGCTATCAACCACTTGGGTATAACCTGCATCGCGGTCGCGGCTTAATACGGTGATTTTATTGCCCGCATCGACGCTACCAATAATGCGATATTGTGTACCTGGACCAGAATGCATGTAGGTAAACAATTCGTCGGAAATATAGTTTTCTGCCATTGCACGGGGGGCCACAAGTACAATCAGCAACATAAGAGCAGAATACAGGTGTTTCACGTCTGGGGTCCTTTGCGTTTTTTCAGTATGGGACACATCGCCTTTGTTGCGCATAGTGCCATAGGCCAAAAGGAAAGGGGAGCCATGCTCCCCTTTTTTTGACCGTGATTTGACATCACTCGCTCAGTTTACGCAAATGCAGCGGTCATCACATGGTAAAAGATCACAGCTAGCAAGGCGCCAGCCGGTAGCGTGATAAGCCAAGAGGCGACAATGTTACGCACTACGCCTAAATTGAGTGCGGCAATACCACGGGCAAAGCCGACGCCGAGCACCGCTCCCACCAAAGTTTGGGTGGTTGAGATAGGCAGGCCTGTTCCTGAAGCGACGACGACGGTACTTGCGGTCGCCAATTGTGCAGCAAAACCGCGGCTTGGGGTGAGTTCAGTAATGCCTGATCCCACGGTGGCCATCACTCGGTGTCCGAGTGTAGCCAAACCGACTACGATCCCGATGCCGCCCATAGGCAGAATCCACCAAGCGATATGGGTTTTCTCAGCCACTTCTCCCAGGTTTTGTACCGTGGCCACAATCGCTGATAGAGGACCAATTGCGTTAGCCACATCATTAGAACCATGCGCGAATGCCATTGCACAAGCGGTGACGACCATCAATAAGCTGAAAATACGCTCAACGCCTTGAAAGCCTTGACTTTCGTCGCCGCGATATTTACGGGAAATATAGTACACCCCATAGAACATAATCAGCGCAGAAAGCACGATAGACGCGCTAATGGCCTCAAAGGCGGAGAGGTGAAGACCAACGTGTTTAAGGCCTTTTTTAATGGTTACCATCGCGATAATAAACGCGGTGATAAACATATAAATGGGAACAAAGCGTTTGGCGTTTAGCACCGGATGATCGGTATCGAAGATAAGGCGTTGTGCACTGAGGAAGATGAGGTAGGCAAAGATGCCCGAGATAAGCGGTGTGATAATCCAACTGCCCACAATGCTTTGTACGGTGTGCCAATCCACCGCCTCAGAACCGACGGACAGGCAGGCAAAGCCAATGATGGCACCAATAATAGAGTGGGTCGTCGAGACTGGCCAGCCCATGTATGAGGCAAGGAGTAACCAAGTGCCAGCAGCCAGCAGGGCTGACATCATACCAAACACCAACTCAAGCGGTTGATCCGCGTAGAGTGCGGTGTCAATTACCCCCTTTCGGATGGTGTCTGTTACCTCGCCGCCAGCAAGATAAGCGCCAGCAAATTCAAAAATCATGGCAACAATAATGGCTTGTTTCACGGTCAGCGCTTTAGAGCCGACCGACGTGCCCATTGCATTGGCGACGTCGTTGGCGCCGATACCAATTGCCATTAAAAAACCAAAAGCCGCGGCGACCATAATTAAAATGGTCCCGTGATTCATCAGGATTTCCATTGTAGTACCTTGTTATTACATCACTCGGTTAGGAACGGGAAAGCATCACCTCTAAGCGCGCGCCAACACGCTGCGCTTGATCGGCGATTTCACCGACCCACTCAAGGATTTTGTACAAGAACATGACGTCGACCGGGTTATATTCGTGTTCGACAGCCATCAATGCTTGGCGAAGTTGGATTTGCATGGAGTCGGTATCGTCTTCAATCACATCCAACTGATGAATCATTTCTGCCACCAAGGTCACTTCGCGGCCTTTGAACCCAGTTTCTAGTAACTCTTCCAGTTCATTGATCACACGGCGTGCTTGATCGGCTGCATCCAAACAACGCTGGACGTAGGCGATAAAGGCATCATTCATCGAGGGGGGCATACGGAGCTGACGGCCAATCACGCGGCCAGCGATATCCTTTGCCAAGTTTGCCAACTTATCCTGTTGGGTGAGCAGCTCCAGCATGTCTGTCCGATCAACAGGCATAAAGAGACCGCGGGGAAGTTTGAGTCGTATATTGCGTTTCAGTGTATCTGCGTCTTTCTCAATATCAGAAATTTGCTGACGCAGTTGGTTAGCCTGTTCCCAATCTTGACGCTCACAGGCGTTAAAAAAAGGAATGAGTAACGCACAGCAATCGTTCACACGATTAACATGGCGTTGTAAGGGTTTAATTGGGCTTTTTGCAAACAGCCCGACAATTGTATTTACTGGCATAGCCGTAATCTACCTGGTTGCCTCGTGCCCAGAGGGCAAAATGGAGGCCAAACGTTCAACGATGGTATATCGGAGCGGCGAATGGTAGCGCAGAACATTGGTTAAAGAAACAGCTTTTGTGATCTCACCCTCATTGCGCCTGATCAAGCCTGATAACTCCAGTACTTGCCGACAGGATCAATTGTTCATATCCTTGTCTGGCAATTGGCTATAGGTACCCGTATGGACACTGAGATAGAGCTCAAGTTTTTTGTCTCTTCTGACTTCTCTCACCGCATTCGCGATAAAATTGTCGGTGTTAAGCAGCTACAGCAGAGCCAGCGCGAGCTGGGAAACATCTACTTTGATACGCCAGATTTTACCCTACGCAAACACGATATCGGTTTGCGAGTGCGCCGCTTTGACGGCGTTTATATTCAAACGCTGAAAACGGCGGGCCGGGTGGTCGCTGGGCTACATCAACGCCCAGAGTACAACGCCGAGCTTAACGGACCTGAGCCGGACCTTTCTTTGATCCCGGTCGAAGCATGGCCCGATGGATTAGATATACAAGCGCTTGCGAGTCAACTTCAGCCGCTATTTTCGACTGATTTTGTGCGCCGTCAGTGGCTGTTGGCGACCGAAGACGGCAGCCAGATCGAACTGGCCTGTGATCAAGGCGAAGTGTCGACGGATGCGGGTGATAAAGACGTGATTTCTGAGGTTGAACTGGAGCTGATTTCTGGTCAAACCGATGCCTTGTTCTCACTGGCACGTAACTTGGCTGATGAAGGCGGCGTGCGTCTTGGTAATTTAAGTAAGGCTGCACGTGGCTATCGTTTAGCAACGGGTTACCAAGGCGATCCGGTCACGGCATTGTCGATTGTGAAGTTACGTGATGACGACTGCCAAGAAAAAGCGCTGATCCGTATTTTGGAACATGCGCTAAGCCATTGGCATTACCATGAGCAAATCTACATTGAGCGCGAATCGCTCGATGCTTTGCAAGAAATCCGGTATGCAGTATTACTGATTCGTCAATCGCTTGCGTTGTTTGGTAGTGTGGTGCCTCGTCGTGCTAGCACCCTTTTGCGCCAAGAGCTGCAATGGTTTGAAGGCGAGTTAGCTTGGCTTGACCATGCCACCGCCATTGCACGTTTGTGCGAAGATAAGGGGCAATATTTACGCAAACTTAATGCCCGCAAACCCTTGGTTAAGGCACTGAAAGACAAGCACGAAACCTTGCCTGAGCGAGAAGACGTGGTTGCGCTGCTCCATGCGTCACGTTACTGCAACTTGCTGTTGGATTTAAGTCGTTGGATTTTATCCAAAGGGTGGCAGCCTTTCTTGGATGACAAAGCGGAAGAAAAGCTTGCCCAGCCTATCCAACAATTTGCCGACAAAGCCTTGCCGGATTCTTGGCAAGAGCTGTTGGCGGTTTTTGATGAGACGAAAACCCTGACGCGGCACGACTATTTTGATCAGTATCCAAGACTGCAACGCAACTTGTTACTGGGTACCTGCCTCGCGTCTTTGTTTGATAAAAGCCGGCGCAAAGCGTTCCGCCTGCCTTGGCTGGATATGTTACAAGGCATTGAAGAGCTGCGTTTGCTCGAGCCTGTGCGTGAACTGGTGGCAGAGCTGGACGACGACGAAGATAAGAAGCAAGCAGAAAAATGGTTGGCGCGTAAAGAAGAGTCGTTATTACACGCGATGACGCAAAGTCGACAAACAGGCCTGACGCTTACCCCCTATTGGCAAGATTAAATGCCTTCTTATAAAAGCAGCTCCTTGAGCTGCTTCAGATTGCTGACGAACCCCGCCTTTTTAGGCGGGGTTCTTTTTGATAAGCGGCCGTAGGCCGCGATCGCGATATTTTTTGTTAGAGAGTGGTCGTTACCGACCAACGCCTAAATTGGCGGATAGAAGCCAGTATTTGCCTTATATCCGCCATGTTAAAGCCACATTTTCTTAGATAGCTCACCACTAACGCTAT
>NZ_MUFO01000012.1:0-110462 GCF_001995345.1 Salinivibrio sp. IB872
CCATCTCAGCAGCCAAAGCAGCTTCGGTGATCTGTTTAATCAACGGCGTTAGCAGTCCATCTTTCCCGTTGAGGCCCTGTCCAGATTGCAGTGCCTTAGCAAAAGCTTGAATATCAATTTCGTATTTGTCGGACATTGATGTATCACTCCCTGTTGAGGGTTAACTATAGGAGTGACACAGACTTTTGAACACTACCCCCATTTCAGTAGAAGGTTGCATCGACACTGTCCATGCACCTTTCCCTTTGCGTTGCCAAACCTGAGTCAATAAATCCACGCCAAATTCCATAGAGCGCGCGGACACGCGCTGCCCGTTTTGAGCCATTACTCTCACATCCATACACATAGTCTTGTCCTCGTTTTAGCTGACAGTGTCGTCTACTTATTTAGACCATAAAGCATCTATAGGTATACAAATCTGTAGAACGGTTGGCGCTTAGTCACACTCTTGTGCGTCCACTGACCGCTGGTAGGGAAATCCTCTATTGAATGTTCATCCAGCATAGACTGTTAATCCCATCACATTTCTGTACAATGCGCGCTCAGTCTTATTTATCTTTACACCCTCCTCGCTTGGCCGTGCATCTCCCGTTTTGAGTATGATGATACGCGCCCTCGTTGAGCATATTCGCTAGGAAACTCTTTTGATTTCAATCGCCAATATCACCATGCAGTTTGGTGCTGAACCGCTATTCGAAAATATCTCTGCCAAATTTGGTAACGGAAACCGCTACGGGTTAATCGGGGCCAATGGCTGTGGCAAATCGACCCTGATGAAAATCATGAGCGGTGCCCTCACCCCAAGTGCAGGGAATGTTTCTATCACACCAGGGCAGACGTTGGGCGAGCTGAGCCAAGACCAATTTGCCTACGAACAGTATTCAGTGATTGATACGGTGATGATGGGTGACCGAAAGCTTTGGGAGATCAAGCAAGAGCGCGAGCGTATTTATTCTCTGCCAGAAATGAGCGAAGAAGACGGCATGGCCGTGGCTGAGCTAGAAAGTCAGTTTGCAGAAATGGACGGTTACACCGCGGAAAGCCGCGCGGGCGATATTCTTTTGCAAGCCGGCATTGCCGAAGAGCTGCACTTTGGCCTGATGGCGCAAGTGGCGCCGGGGTGGAAGTTGCGCGTGCTGCTTGCTCAAGCCCTGTTTGCCAATCCTGATATCTTGCTGTTGGACGAACCGACCAACAACTTGGATATTCACACCATTAACTGGTTGGCGGGTGAGCTACAACAGCGCCAGTGCACCATGATTATTATCTCGCACGACCGCCACTTCTTGAACGCCGTATGTACCCACATGGCGGATATTGACTACGGTGAACTGCGTGTGTACCCGGGTAACTAYGATGACTTTGTYGCMGCATCTAGCTTGGCACGCGAGCAAYTGYTGTCGAGYAACGCSAAAAAAGAAGCSGAGYTKAGTGAGCTGCAAGACTTYGTGAATCGCTTTGGTGCYAATGCCTCTAAAGCYAAGCAAGCCAGTTCACGCGCCAAACGCATGGAAAAGATCCAGCTTGATGAAGTCAAAGCATCAAGCCGTGTGCACCCTTACATCCAATTTACCGAAAGCAAAACGCTCCATCGCCAAGCGGTTGAGTTGAAAGAGCTGGGTCATGGCTTTGAAGATGGCCTGTTATTCGATAACGGTCACCTACTGCTTGAAGCTGGCTCACGACTGGCTGTGATTGGTGAAAACGGGGTGGGAAAATCAACTCTACTGCGCTGTCTTGTGGGTGAGTTAAGCCACCAGAAAGGCACCATTAAGTGGTCTGAAAATGCCGCGATTGGCTACTGCCCGCAAGATAACAGCGCGGAGTTTGACAACGATCTGACCCTGTTTGAGTGGATGTCGCAGTGGCGTACGGCCAAGCATGATGACTTGATGGTGCGTGGCATTTTGGGTCGCTTGTTGTTCTCAGCCGATGATGTGAACAAAAAAGCGAAAAGCTGCTCAGGGGGCGAGAAAAACCGTCTGATGTTCGGCAAGCTGATGATGCAAGATATCAATGTGATTGTGATGGACGAACCAACCAACCACATGGATATGGAAGCGATTGAAGCGCTCAACAAAGGGCTAGAGCAATTCCCCGGTACTTTGATTTTTGTCAGCCATGATCGCGAATTCGTCTCCTCGCTCGCCACTGACATTATTGAGATTAAAGACCAACAATTGTCGCACTTTARCGGCAGTTACGATGAGTACCTCGCCCACTTAGAAAAAGTACGTGCGGTGGCTTGATCACTTCGGTTATTGATCACCAATAACGACTCACTCGCCCCAGCCACAGTCGATGTCGCTGGGGCGATTTTTTGTTACTGGTCTGTCACTAGCAGTACACTGCCCTCAAGCTGTGTCGGCCCGTAAGCAAAGATCTCCGCGTTACGCACGTCAAACATCAAAATCGTATTATCCGCTTGCACATGGCTATTGCTCCACACGTAAGCGCGCACATCACCACTGCCATAGCCTTCTTCTGACGTAGAGTATGGGAATCCGGCGGCAAATGCCTTTGGATTAAGCGCGGGTTTCATGCAGGCATGTTCAGCCAAGGACGATAGCTCTTTAATATTGGGCATGCGCCATTGCGTGTGACCGGCAAATTGATGCAGCGGATGCGCTTGGCTTTGATTGATCGCCTGCACTTCATTAAGTGCGGCTTGCCAATACATTCCGGTGCCCTCGCCACGACACGCCTGTTGTTCGGCTTGCCAGGTTTTACCCAGTGGGCAACGCATCCAAGTTAATCCGGTAAAGGTGTCCGTTACCGTGCCATTATCATCAAAGCTGTACCGGACATTCGGTGCCGTTTTGGTTAAATCAATCGAGCATTCTTGGCCCGCCCATGCGGTTACAGATGCGAAGATACTGGCGGCAATGATCAGCTTGTTCATTATTTTTCTCCTTGGGCGACAAGACGAATAGGCAGTTGCCATGAGGTGTAGTCAGACTCGACCTGATCGCTATAGATCTCGAGCGATACCGTCGTGCCACGATCACTGCCTCGTGTTTGCGGCAGCTGGATATAGCGCGCACCCGGCGTCGCAAATGCGGTATATTCGGTTAAGAAAGAGGTGGAAGACCACAGCAAACCGGCATCGTATTCACTGGCAGAGGATTGATGAGGGAAATACTCAGTATCGAGCCCATAAACACGCCCATCGCTATCGGTTTGTGTCTCGCCGAAATCAATCAGGCTATACAGTTCAATAAAAGTGGGTAAGCGCCATTGTTCGATGCCACAGATCTGTTGCTGATTTAGGTACGCTTGGTATTGGGCCGTGGTGCAAATACCCTCAGCGTCTTTGCAGCCTGTCGCCTCAATGTCTTTGTCAAACGGTTCGAACTGCCCGGGCACTTGATAGGCAAAAAGGCGATCCACATATCGCGGGGATTGAGGATCGATGTGTTTGCTCTCCCATACCAGTCCGCTACGATTATCTTGCACACAATCCCACGTGGTCGCGCTATCGGGCAAAGGCTGACCCTTGTCATCCAGTTTGGTGAAGCTAAACCCACCTTCCGTTGCATCAAACCCATAGTCAGCGTCTTGACCGGGGTAATCGACAGGCGCGGTGGCAACATTCCCGCTGTCGGAATAATAGCTAACAATGCCGGTATCGTTCACAGGGCGCATTTGAGTCCGTTCATCCAACTCAACCAAAATCGCGTTCAGCTCAGGATCACTCGGAGCACCTTTAAGTAAAACATCCGAGTAACGCGCCAATTCACCGCTTAGTAGCGCTAGCATGCGATTCGCCCGCGTGGGCGTCATCCCCGATATCAGCGATAAAACGTTATTTTCAAGCTGTACAAAACGGTTATCCGCTCCGTTGGTAAGCAAGTCTGCTTGCGTCGTGACGCCCATCGCCTCGAATTGCTCACGTAAATGAGCGACAGCATCTTGATAGGCATCCCCTGCCGCCATGTTGCTAGCGACCAGTGTGCTGATCACATTGATCTCATTGCCAGTAGTCTTGCGCACGCCGGGAGCAACAAGGAATGCATTCCCTTGGCGAGGCGCGTCAGTCTGCGCTCCCATTCGTTGCGACGATAACGTGGTCACGCCGGTGTCGATTTGCGCGACAATCGGCGAGGACAAGATCGCTTTATCGGCGCTGGTGAGAGTAAACGCCCCCTGCTCCGCTTGTGTGGTGGGTTCGTTGGCGTTACAGGCAAAGTCACCATTTAAATCCGCACAAACGGTTTCATTACCGGTGGCATTGGTGGCGCTAATGGTACCAGAGACGCTGTAGGTCGGCGCAATCGAGTCGCTTGCACTCGTTTCTGATCCAGAACCATTACAGCCTGCCAGTAGCAATGCACTGGCGAGTAGAGAGTAGTTAAATTTCATCATATCTATCTTTTTAATAAGGGTGTTAAGGTGATTGAATAACGCGCTATCAGGACTCGCCCTTTCGTGCTCGCCAGCCGCCCCAAAGCAAGCCCACCAGCAGCAGTGGCCATGACAACGCGCCGCCTCCCGAGCTAGCGGTGTCTAGAGCATCCTCGGTGCTAAGGTCGATATCTTGGCAATCGAATCCCGCCACGCGTCCCACTTGCCACGCCACCAGCTCACCACTATTGCCTTGTGCATAGTCCGTCACTTCAAGACGCCAATTCCCCGCTAGGGGTTCGCCATCAAAGGCTTGTAAAAGATCGTCGTGCTGGCTGGTCCAATAGCGCACTAAGTCATTGCTCTGACGGGCGGTATTGGCATGTAACGTCACCCGTGAGCCTGCGGGGGAGACAAGAACAACGCGTAAATCTGATGGGCTGGCATGGTTGATATGGACATACACGCCAAGATCGGCACGAATGGCATTCGCGTCATCATTAATAATGAAGTTAAAACTCTTGAAACCATTGTTTTGAGCGCCATTACTGGCCACCGATGCATCCGGCAAGGTCGCATTCAGGGTTTGGCGCGATTGGGTGAGTTGGGGCAAGCCTTTAATCACCGTCAAACTGTCTCGCCATTGATGGGTTTGCAACGTGTCATCAAATTGATAGTCAATTCGCGCCTCAAGAGTCAGCGGCTGACCGCATTGCGCCGCAGGCGGTAGAGGGATAGAAAACGACTGAGCCTGATCGAGTGATTGATTAATGGACGTGGGCGCTCCACCCTCCACCTGAATATCACCACGCACTGAGGCTGTGCGCCCTTGTGGTGTTAAGCGTGTGTGGATCGCCGCCGTATCGGCAACATAACGCTGGCTTGTTTCAAAGCGAAACGGTGCTTTGAGCAAACCGTGTTTTTCAAAGTTCGCTTTCAACAAGGCTGCATAGTCGCGTGATGGATAATAGGTTTTAGCTACAAAGAGCATGCTTTCTGCCAGATCGTGCATTTTCATGCCCCGGCCTAGCCCAAACATCGATTCCAGCACCAAGGTATCCATTTCTTTAAAAGCGGGTTCACCATACAGTGCGACGGCTTGCTTGAGGGTTTGGAACAAAGGCGTCGACCAAAGCTCATCCCCTAATTCACCACCAACGTTTTCGTGCGCGCGGTATTCACTGCTTTCAAAATAGCGCGCTTTTTGATTCCACAAACTGCGCGTACCTTGCTTAAAACCGAAATAACCATCCCAGTTAAAGACGGTATCAATCTCGAAGTCATCACCTTGTTGATACAAGGTGCGATAGCTGGCAGAGCCGGCCCAATAGTCAGCAAATCCCTCACCCAAGGCGCCAGTGTGGCCGTACGCCCAGTCGGGCAAAATATGGTAGTGAATACCGTGGGCCAGCTCATGGACCACGACATCGGCGTCAAGTGTATCGGGCGAGCCAGACGCCCCAAACATCACAGCGTTAGGACCCACATAGTAAGACGAGTTGTTCGAACTTAAGGCGTGAGCATCAAAGCGTACCGGACCGTCAAATAATGAATACCCTAACGAGGACACATATTGCAGGGACTTATCCAAATGATAAAACGCCATCATTTGTGCAAAGTCTTGACTATCAAAAGGCAACGCTGTGAGCGAAGCATGGCTCGCAAACTGTGTGACACCGTCCGGATTTAAAAACGAGACACTGTCACTTTTCTGCCATTGTCCAGACTCAGGGTTTTTGTCTTCAAAGGCGATAGCATCAACGGCTTGGACTCTGGGATTACTCAGGTAGAGGGTGCCGCCCACATCCAATAAAGAGACATCACGCATAACAAAGCGTGGCGCGTGGGGATAATCCGCCAACGTTGTCCAGAGCGTCTCGGGGGCGGGCTGTTTGTCCATACTACGCAGATCCGGATCAACCACATTGACGGTGCGCGTCACTAACTCTCCGTCTGATAGCGCTGGCGGCGCATCCGCGATCAGGCGACGCGGGATCTCAATAGCCGCCTCTTTCACTGCCTCACCCTGTCGGATCATGGTGTCGGTTAGGCTTTTATACACCCGAGTCACCAAACCGTGTTTGTCGGTATGTAACACCAACGTACGCTGCGGCTGATACTCGCCACCACGGTAAATATCAAAGTTATACTGACGACCAAGCAAACTGCTGGTTTGGTAGCGCAACGACAGCTCCCCGACTGACGGATAATGCGTGCGCAAATACTGCTGTGCTTGAGTGGCATCACTTGCTTGATAATTGCCCGCAGGGTAATCCCATTCCCCTGCCATGGCATTGGCACTGGCAAGTACCAACGCCACAAGACTGATCGCTGATTTCATGGTTCTTCCTTAAAACGCATAACGAGCATTGAGGGTGAAGTAACGACCGGGCTCGGTCGAAAAACGAGTTTGTGACTCAGAAATACCGGCAACGTCTTGATAACGAATGTATTCGCGGTCTAACACGTTATAGACATTGAAATTGATAGAAGCATGAGACGAGAGCTGATAGCCCAAGCCAAGGTCAACGCTCGCCCAGCCAGACGTCTGAGCACACTCAGTGCGGGTGCCTAACTCGGTGTAACACATGGGCGTGCGGGTCATCTGATCTGCCCAGTTCAAACGGGTATAACCGTTAAACGATTGGTTATCGAAGTGAAGCGACAGACTGCCTTCGAGGGGGGCTAAGTTGCGAACATACTCGTCATTGTCGTCTTTGCCAGAGATCCAGCCGATCTGACTTTTCGCTTGCCATTGATCGGTAAATACATAGGCCGCTGATGCCTCAAAGCCATACGTTTCTACACCATCAAGGTTTTCATAGCGTTTCTCAAACAGGCCGGTTTCCGCATTAAAGCCCTGATCGGCAATATCAATAAACTGGCTAAACCGGTTGTAATATGCCGCGGTATACAAGCGCAGCTTGCCGTCATCATATTTGGCCCCGAGCTCAAAACTATCGCTGGTTTCCGCGTCAAGCGACGGATTGGGCAGCACCACAAATGGCGTCACCGGCACAGAGGCGTGGTTAGAGTAGCCATAGCTTTTGTCGTATTCAGGCGCTCGATAACCATGCTTATAACTGAGGTAGGTATTGAACGCGGGCGTCCAGTGATAAGCCACCGAAGCACTGGGCGATAACGCTGCACTGTTATTGTCCGCCACACTCGCCATGCCAATGGCTTGGGGATCGTCTGCGCTTAATCGGTACGCATCAGCACGTAGACCCAGCATTACACGCCACTGCCCGATACTCATTGCATCTTGCGCATAAACACCTAACGCATAACTCCGTGCTGGCGCGAACGGTTGCGTATCACTCACCGTTACGCCGTTCCAATCGAGGGTCGTTTTCGTCACAGGGCGTTCATGGTATGCCGTTTCTAACACACCACCGTAAACCAGCGTATGCACCACGTCTCCGCTGATTTGCTCAGCGTTGGCGTCTACCGACCAACCGATTGACTGGTCTTGAAAACGGCGAGCATCCAGCACCCGACGTTGCTCATTGATCCCCATGTTCCAGCGAGTCATCAAACGGTTCGTGTTCTGGGTAAAATCGGTATTTCGGTAATAGAGCTTGGTATTGAGAGTTTCTAACCAAGGCTGCTGGGCGTGATATTCACTGCCAAGCCAAAATTGCGTGGTTTCGATTTTTTCGGCTTGATCAAACGTTTTGATATCCCACTTACCGTCAGGTTGAATCGATGCTGTCCCTTCTTGTCGCGATGCATCTTCACGGTAGAGCTTGGCTCGAGCACTTAGCTTCCAACGATCGGAGACATAATGATCCAGACGCAACGACGCACTGCCACCATCCAAAGTACGGTTATACAAATCTTGCTGGTAATTACGGGTTTCTTCCCCATCCCAATAGCTCACATCGAGCAACGCACTGGTATCACCATGACGGAGCGCGAGACGACTGCCAACTCGGCCTTTATCACTGAGCTCGCTATAGGTAACTTGCGCGTCCGCGTACAGGTCCTTGTTGCGGAGAAGATCGTCCGCGGACAGCGATGTCACGATCACGGCACCGCCTAATGCACCTGAACCGTAACTGGTTGAGCTAGCGCCTTTCACCACTTGGATTTGCTTGGCGCTTGCGATATCAAAGGAATTACGCCCTGCTTTATCGTTCAAATCAGCGGCACCGAACCCATCCGCAACTGGAACGCCATCTTCCACAATCAAGATACGGTTACCGGACATGCCGCGAATAGTGATGTTTTGAGGGCGACCCGCTCCGCCTGTCACACTGACACCCGGTTCGTTTGTCAGTGCATCATAGAGCTCGGTGGCGCCCTTTTTTTGGATATCTTCGCCACGATAAATGGCGACCGAACCCGCTGTATCGGACGGTAATTCAGCAAATTTATTGGCCGTGACGACCACCGTCTCGACGTGGCGATTGGTCACGTCACCAGAGGTATTCTCCTCGGTGATGACAGAATTGGCGTGCACGGTGCCAGTAGCCAGTGCCGTCAGCACTGCCACAGAGACAGAAGACAATTTCATTTAATACTCCGGTTAGTTCACACGCTTCAGTTGGTGTAAGAGAAAGGCATAGTCGGTCGCTTGTTGAGTTAGCCCATGACGCGCATCGGCTTGGTGGCCACGGGAAAAATCCGTCAACAACAAATAAGGGCCCGATCGGGTGCTGGTTGCGGCTAAATGCGAAAGGTATTGCGCCCCTTCCCAAAAAGGCACACGCTGATCGTCCCAGCCGACACGGACCAGCATCGGGGGATAAGGTTTTTGCTGGATGTTGCGCAAAGGATCATAGCCTTGCATAACCTCGCGCTGATCGCTTTGCGCAGGATTGCCCCATTCTTGGTATTGCTGTGCCGTTAACGGCAACGCCGGGTTGGCCATACTGCCCAGCACATCGACAAACGGAACATTGAGGCTAGCGGCAGCAAACGTTGCGGGCGCTTGGTTAAGTGCCGCGGCAACCAAGGTACCGCCAGCGCTTGAGCCCACAGCCGCGACTGCACGCTGTCCGTCTTGATAACGGCCCATCGCTTTGGCGACATCAATAAAATCTTGGATGCCATGCTTTTTATTCATCCCGCTGCCTGCTTGGTGCCATGTTGCACCGTAATAGCCTCCGCCACGCACATGCGCAATTGCATAGATGACGCCTCGGTCCATTAGCGAGACAGTTTGCGGCATAAAATACGGCTTCATGGTAAAGCCATACGCGCCATACCCATACAGCACAACTGGCGATGACGGGGTCAGCGCACCTTTGCGGTATGCCAATGTAACAGGAATACGATGCGGTCCAACGTACAAGCGTTCAGAGTGATAACGAGATGCATCAAAGTCGGGGTAATGATCGGCACTGACTTCACGACGTGTGCCGGATTTAAGATCCAGCGCTTCCCATCGTGGTGGCTGTACGAGCGACATACTGCGAATAAACAACTGATTGCTAGCATAGTCGCCTCCGCGCGCAAACCAAGCGACCTGCCCTTGTGCCGCCAAAGGCTGCTTAACCACGCGTTCACCGTCCGCATTAAGTAAGATAAACCACTGCTCAGCCTCGTACTGTTGGGTGAGGACAATGCCATCTTCGAAAAGGTAAAACGTGTTTAACTCAGCGCCCGGCTCGGCAGCATAAACGACGTGCCAATCATTCGGTGTCGCGACGGCAGCGCGATAAAACTGCTTGGTTCCTTGGTGGTTGCTCAGCATCCATAACGCATCATCCGTCTTGTCGAGATAGTATTCGACATCCGGTTGACGCGCTTTGAGCGGTGCAGACAGGCTGCCATCATTCAGACGAAGTAGACGCTGTTCGGTCGACGATTCATTGTTGACTTGCACAATAGCCGTATCTGTGTGGCTAGCACGGTATACCGACAACAACCAAGCTGGATCGACTTCTTCATACACCAAGGTATCGCCACCGGTAGTGCCTATTTCATGGCGGAACAACTGGCTGGGACGCGCAGTTTTCGCCTCTTTGCCGACATAGTAGAGCTGCTGATTATTCGGCGACCAGATGACAGATGCATCAGCCCCGGTGGCAATAATATCGGCTTGCCCTGATTGGCCGTTGATCAGCACGATGCGGTAGTCTTCCTCACCGTGAATATCCTCGGCAATGGCGAGCCATTGTCCATTGGGACTTAACGACCAACTCCCCAGATGATAATACGCATGCTCAGCCGCTCGCGCCTCTATATTGAGCAATGTCGATGCTTTTTCGCTACCTGCTTCTTTTTCGCGAACGGCTTCTTGTTCGCTGACGGCTTTGCGCACACGCAGCACGCGCTCACCATTAACCCGTGTTTGTAAAAACTCGCGACCATCGCGCGCTAACCAAGGTTCGGAACCGGTTTGCGGTGTACGCGCCCATTCACTCAATAGCTCATCACGAATCGATTGACTCGCAGTCAACGACTGTTGCGCATGCTGATTTTGGCGTTCCAGATATGTTCGAATTTTATCCTGTTGTTGCGTCACATTTTGCAGCCACGAAAATGACGACAACGTATTCGTTTCATCATCGCTATGGCTCAATGGCGACACAAACATAAGCCCGATTAACAGCGCATTCACTAACTTCATGTTATAAAAACATTAAATTGGGGGTAAGTTCAGGGCGCGCATCATAGATGCAAATACGATTGAGATCAATTATCATTTGTAATGATCTTTGAGGGATATCTCATTCAGTCACATTGACTGTAATAAAGCGTTGTTATTTAAGCTGTAACGAGATAAAAGGCGACCATGAAGCGAAAACGACCTATCACCCTACACGCGCCAACTCAAACACTTGGATTGCTGATAATCGTCGCGCTAGTGAGTGTGGGTGTTCATTATTCGTCGCTCGCCGAGACGTGGGTGTGGCAGCGAAGTGCACTTGCTTCAGGCCAAGCATGGCGCGTGATAACCGGCAATTTTATTCATCACAACGTCTTCCATGTACTGACCAACATGACGGGATTAGGCGTATTCGGCCTGATGTTTTATCGCCATATCAGCGCCGGTACGCTGGCGTCACTGATCTTGTGGCTTGCGTGTATAGTTGGTCTGGTGATGTGGTGGAGCCCTTATCAGCAATATATGGGTCTATCTGGGGTGTTGTATGGATTATTTATGTTTGGAGGAATAAGCACTATTCACACCCCTAGCGGGAAATGGATTGCCTTAATTACTAGCGTAAAATGTGTGGGAGATGCGCTCGCGGGTCAAGCTCTGCCTATGCGTGCCGCATTGGGTATCGATATTGCTCACCTCGCTCATGCTGGAGGTATCGTCGGGGCGCTGGTCTTTTTTGCCATCAAAAAGCGGATCCAACATCGCACCATATCATCTAAAAACACCGACCTTACACTGTCTTAGTGGTCTGCGACTTTCATTCACCGCCATTTACCGCTATACCTACATCACTCTCGGTTGATAATTAGGTGCCTTCTATGAAAGCGACACTGCCAGCACTTACGCTTGCTGCCATATTAATCTCTCCCTCCAGTCAGGCGTTGTTTGGTCAAGGTAATACCACCACGGATGTGATGACCCAAATGGCGACCCAATTTGCGGACGACCAAGCCAGTGAATCACCGCTTGTACAAGCGATTACCGAGCAAGTGGATGTTAGCCCGACGCAAGCGGCTGGCGGCGCAAGTGCCCTGCTAGCGATGGCGGCGAATCAGCTCTCCGGTAACCAGCAGCAAGAGCTGGCAAGTCTGCGTCCTGATTTATCGTCCCTTTCATCATTACTGGGTGACAGTGGCATTGGCGATAACATTGGTTCGCTCGAGAGTTTATATAACGTGGCTGACACACTCGGCATTGATGCGGCCACCTTGCAACAATTTGTACCGATTGTACTCGATTATTTAGGCCAGCAAGGTGCCAGTGAGGGTTTACTCAGTGCACTAACAGGGCTTTGGCCTTAGTGTTCGCTTAAACGTTTTCATCGACGCGCGGCGCTTAACCGCGCGTTAGTGCGTTCTCTCAAGCAAAACGGATCGAGACACGTTATCATAGCGGCCTTGTTGTTTTAGCCAGTGTGATTATGCCTGCCTTTTCATTGTCCGCGATCCCTATAGGGATCCGCTTTATGCTCCTTTCCGCGTTCGGCTTCGCGGTCATGTCGGCCTGTGTTAAATATGTCAGCCTACATGGTATCCCGCTTTTTGAGATTGTCGCTGCACGGGCGTTGGTATCGCTCATCATCAGCTATACCGATGTCAAACGAAAAGGCTTGTCGCCCTTTGGCAATAATAAACCGCTACTATTGCTTCGCGGCGTATTAGGGACTGCCGCACTTATGTGCGTGTATTACGCCGTCACCACCCTACCGCTCGCCGAAGCCACTGTATTGCAATACATGCACCCCGTTTTTACTGCGGTACTTGGATTTATCGTGCTGAAAGAGCGATTACAAGGCGCCACCTTAGCATCCATTGCCCTGTGTTTAGGCGGCCTTTATCTGATGGTACAACCCAACCTCAATACATCGATCGATAGCGCACTTCCGCCCTTTAGTGTCGCTATCGCATTACTGGGGGCTTTAGGGAGTTCGGTAGCCTACGTGATTGTCCGAAAACTCAGCCGCAGCGAAGACAGCTCGGTGATCATCCTATACTTCCCGATGGTCGCTCTGCCGGTCTCGGTGGTGTTGATGTGGTCAGAGTTTGTGATGCCAAGTTTGCCGCTTACATTCTTATTGGTGTTAGTGGGTGTGTTTACTCAAATCGGCCAGTATGGGCTCACCAAAGCCATGCAAACACAACAAGCTGGCGAAGCGTCAGCCTATGCGTATGTGCAAATCGTGTTTTCTACCTTAATTGGGATAGCGATCTTTCAAGAACTGCCGTCCATGTGGACATATCTCGGTGGTGGGCTGATTGTGGCAGGCGCATTGTTCAATGCCGTGGGACACCGCCTCTTTCGACGACGTTTGATGTAGTTCGGCACGAAGGTAGTAAGAAGACGTGATCATGGCCTCAAAAGAGGCCATGTTATTGTTTTGCTTTTCTGATCAGGCAACTTGATGCATTTCTGCACGCGTTTCCGTCAACGCGTTTATCGCCAAGCGTAAGTCTTGCTCTAGGGTATGCAACCAGGCATAACGCTTGGTGTATAAACGTCGCTTACTGCCGCTAAGCTGGGTAACATCTTTGCGTATTGGCTGCATCGGTAAGGCATACATATACCGACTCAATGGCATCCCATCATATTCGCGCCAAAGCTCATCATAATCAAACGTCACCACATTCCGCTTAGAGGTGATGTAACGGATCGCTTTATAAATATGGCCTTTATTAGACACCGCGTAGCAGCGCTCGGCACCCATGATACGGCCCAGCATCAACACCAGCTCTAACATCAAAGCTTTGGTGCGTAACCCATGCGCCGTTTTCGTCAACATTTTAATGATCTGATGACGATCAGGTACGCTATCACTCGGACCTTGCAAGGCACCGATATAGAGCTCTCGCCCCTCACGGTTGAAGTGGAACGAAATGCTGTACACGCCTTGCTTGCTCTCCACGTCATACAAGGACAAACCCAGTGCTCCTTCGCGAATTTCACCACGATAAAAGCGCACGCCATATTGACGGCCATTATTGGCAGTAAAGCTGACAAGAGGCAGACCCGCGACTGAGAAAATGGTGCAGCAATGACGGCCAAAGGTATTCGCCATAAAACGATAATGGTCATGCAGCATTGCAACCCGCTCAGGCATGCTCAGTGAGACATTGAGGTAAGGTTTAAGCGGTTTAGTGATCACTTCTGGATAGTCAGCCAATACAGGTTCCAAATGCGGCTCGTCAAACACCCCAACCATTCGCTCCATAATATTCGAAAATGCAAAGCCCAACGCATAAAAGCGCCAGTTCTTGCTCACCACTCGCCATCCTTTGCTGTTCGGGTAAATTTTGTCAGCCCAGTTCACAAGGCTAGTAAGGTGTTGTTTACGGATATTCATCACAGCCAAACCCAGTTCATTGTGTCGCATAAAACGCGTTAAAGAAGGCTGACTATAATCAGCAAGTCACAAAAAGGCTGTCGCAAGAATGTACGAGAGTGTCAGAGTTTGTCGGTGTGTTTCAGTATCGCGTAGGCATTTCTTAATGTTTGAGTGACGGAGCGGATTGCCAAGCTCGACAATCCGCTAACAGTCAATAAGTTATGTACGAATATGTTTAATCGCGCTGCTGAGTGAATCAACATTGTTCTTTAGGTCGGACACTATCGGGCCCAGTTGATCAATCGCTTCATTCATATCACCTGAAAGCGTCTTGATATTCGAGAGATTGCTCGAGATTTCATCACTAACAGAAAGCTGTTCTTCCGTCGCCGAGGCAATCGATGAATTCAGACGGTGAATTTCTACCGCAGATTCTTTGATCGTGCCAAGCGATTCGTTTGCAGTGGTCATATTGTCACGTGTCGATGCTATCTTATCTGCGTTAACACGAATAGTCTGTGTTGATTGCTCCGCCTTACCTTGCAAACCACCGATCATATCTTCAATCTCTCCGGCAGACTTTTGCGTGCGCTGGGCAAGCGATCTCACCTCGTCGGCTACGACCGCAAAGCCACGGCCTTGATCACCTGCTCGCGCCGCTTCGATGGCTGCGTTTAGCGCTAACAGATTGGTTTGTTCCGCAATTCCTTTTATAACATCAAGCACATTACCAACGTTCGTGGACTCATCGGCAAGCTCCTGAATCACCTCTGACGTTTTGTTAAATTCGGTTTCTAAACTGCCAAATTCAACCATTGTCTTATCAAATACTTCTTTGCTAGTGCTCGTCTCATTTTCTGTGCTTCCTGCATATTTTTCAGCCATGGACGTATTTTCAGCCACTGTGGCCAATGCCGATGTCATCTCTTCCATTGCTGTGGCCGCCATTTCCAACTCTTGGTTTTGTTGGTTAGATACTTTGGCATTTTTGTCGGTAATATTAACCAGACTCTCTGTGATCTGTGAAATCATATGATTCACATTATTAATTTTTTCAATCGTTGAAGAATAACTAACAATGACTTTATTAACAGTACTGCCAATTGTACCTATTTCATTATTTTTACTGTCATCAACGCGTAATCCCAGATCAGAGTTATCATCAATTTGCTTGAGTGTTGACGCCATTCGGTCAATCGGATTGACTACGTTCCGTTTGGTGATGACATAACCCAGAACCGCAATAACGATCACAACCGCTAACGAAATATTACCTATCAGTACCGTTTTTTTCACACTCGCTGCTGCTGCATCAAATTGCGCACTCGTGCGATCTTCCAGCGCAATAAAAAAGCTTTCGATGGGTTTCATAATCTTTGCTTTTTCTTGATGATACTGAGGGCTATGTAGCAACTCAATCGCCATTTGTTTGTCGGGCTCACCACGAACGGTATAGTTACCGCTACTATCGGGATAGAGTCCTTTCACCGCATTCATGGCTTTGACTTCCATATTGACTAATCCATCAGAGTTAGCTTGTGCTTTTTTGAGAAAATCAAATTCTTTTTCAGTGAAACCAAGATCTTGCATTCTCTGATTTAAAGAGATAGTTTTACCATCTGGTTTAGGTTTTTGTCCGTAATTTAATACCAAATCCCAATAAATCGTATGATAGTTAACGGGCCGTGGTTTTTCACCGTTACGAATGGCTAGGATGTCCATATACATCTTTTCGTATTTATCATCGGCTGTCACAACATAAGTGCGCCCCAAACGGGTTAAATCATCAGAGCTTTGCCTCAACTCGTCAGCCGTTTGATAAGAGGCATACCGAACCTGTGCCATTTCATCAACTTTATTCATCAGCCCATTCAGCTGGATGATCGTGAAAAAACTAACGACAATCCCGGCTCCAATAATAAAGAACACTAACTTCATGGTGTTATTGATGTTCATATCCCACTCCAGCACTCAACATCCGTAAAAACATCTTTACTGAGTTAGCGTAGAAGAGAATCTCTGCATAAATTGAAAGAATCTAGGCAATGATAATCACACCACGAGTTACTGTTTGATTACTCGCTAAAAATAAAACTAGCGATAAACGTCGAGTTACATACCAAATCACGAAAGAGTACAGTTAATTAGACATTTTATAGAAAAGAAAGACACCCTCACTAATAGAATGAACCATCCACAATGGTTGTTCCGAGATTAGTAAACCACTGCCTATGCGGCAGTGAACCAATGCGCGAGCTTAATCGTGCATACCAAGACTTTCTAAGCTGCCTATGCGGCAGTGAACAATAGAATAACGTAATAATCGTCAGTGACAACAGGCCGTTAGGATGAAAATCGTCTTTTACCCTTGTTAAAAATCGCTTTCCATAACGCTTTGTATTTATTGCTTATTTTTGAACGGCCAAAAAAGAAGGATCACAAGGGTATCAACTTATCACATATGTTGAAGCAGAGCCGTCTTAAGTCACGCCAGATGTGCCAGTTCTAAACATGTTGCAAGGCGCGACATTTTGTCGCATATTAACCAGTGAAGATTTATAAACGAGGTAGTGAATCATGCCAACCAGTATACGGTTAGATGATGAGTTTGTGTCAGATGTAAAAGTGCATGCAGAAGCTGAAATGCGCTCCGTACCCAAGCAAATTGAGTACTGGGCAAAAATTGGGAAAATCATGACTGAGAACCCTGATTTACCCTATAGCTTTGTGCAAGAGGCGCTGATTGCATCTGAAGAAGTCAAACTTGGTAAGGTAAAACGTTATGAGCGACGGACCCCACGACAATCAGATTGATGTTTTCGTCTCTCGTGTTTTTGAAAAGCAGATGAACAAGCTGTCCGAGGCGCAGTGTGAAGTGGTCGAGGACGAGATAGACAGAATCATTGAAGATCCCACGCTTGGCACCCAGAAAAAAGGCGATCTGTCTTATCTTTGGGTGCACAAGTTCAAGCTCGATAGGCAAGAAGTGTTACTTGGCTACGCTTGGATTGAAAACAAACTCGAGCTCTATCTGCTTAATATCAGCTCGCACGAGAATTTCTACGCAACGATGAAAAAGCGCAGAAAAGCGGACTTAAAGATCATCGGCGCGACGCCGAATCGACGCTAGCGGCGTCGTTACTCTAGGATACATACGCCTATAAAAACAGGATCTTAGCAATCTTTACTCAGCCATTTGGCATACGCATGTATATTTATCATCGGAACTGTGCCACAGCTTTGTAGTTGTGATAGGAGCT
The DNA here is from genome assembly GCF_001995345.1 of Salinivibrio sp. IB872. Lineage (NCBI taxonomy): Bacteria > Pseudomonadati > Pseudomonadota > Gammaproteobacteria > Vibrionales > Vibrionaceae > Salinivibrio > Salinivibrio sp. IB872. The sequence continues at coordinate 17,543 of NZ_MUFO01000012.1, forward strand.
CAAATAAAATTGTTTGTATGACACTGTAAAGCCTGTGAGACGACGTCTCTCAATGCGCCTTCTGGGAGCAGATTGGAGAGCACTGGCGGCAGTTTATCCGTGCGAATTTGTGGTGTGTGTAAGTATTGCGGATCGCGACGTTGCCTTAACGAAAAGGTCAAACGCTCATGCTGAGAGGTGGTGATAAACGCCGGATTGAACGTGAGAATATTCTTCCCGCCCGCGTAATGCTTAACAACAGCTACATCAACGCCATGCAGTTGAATGTTCAGCCCCTCAACGTCTTCACTGGTTTTGGTCATCGCTATGCTCCGTCCCTAACCAAAAGTCGAGATCGTCGTTATCATCATCTTTATAACGATCGAGGTTTACCGACTCATCAACCATCTGAGATGCTTTGGGCTCAAGCGTTAATGTCAGGTCGAGCCCTTCAAGCACGCGCAGCAAAGTCGATAACCGAACATCACTCCCCGCCTCTACTCGCTGATACTGCTGTTGTTTCATGCCAATACGCATGTACATGTCAGACTGCTCTAGCCCCAGTGATTTGCGACGGGCTTGCAATGCGCGCGCTATATCTTTTAGCGACACCATCACATCCCCAAACAACTTTAATATTGTATTATGGCTTACATACAACATATTAGTTGTTCTTTAAGAAATTACAACGTATTCATTGTTTAATAAGTCACAACATCAAGACTAGCATGGTGCATTTACATCAGTTGATATAAGCGCCAATCGTGACAGGCGCCCATTGACAGTTTTTATATATCCAACACTGTAGCGGCGCTTGTGTCACCTACGCTGCCTGTGCGGCAGTGAACAATAGAATAACCTAACAATCGTTCGATACAACAGGCTGTTAGGATAAAAATCGTCTTTTACCCTTGTTAAAAAGGGCCTTTCGTAACTAACTGTATTTATGGTTTATTTTTAAATAGCCCAAAAATAAGGGTGAAAACATTGATTGGTCAGAAAGAACACGCTGATCGGTTTTTCCTGCGCTACCCGTATTATTTGCCACCAGCATAAGGAGACAGATATGGCTTTGAACGAGCAACCAGGAGAGATTGACCGAATTATAGAAATGGCGTGGGAAGACAGGACCCCTTTTGAAGCCATTGAAACACTGTATGGCCTGCGACAAGATGATGTTATCGCGCTGATGCGCCGTGAGTTAAAGCCGCGCAGCTTTAAGGTATGGCGTGAACGCACAAACGGCCGTAAAACCAAACACAAAGCGCTGCGTTCAGCGTCTGTGGGCCGTAGTCATTGTAAAAGCCAATATAAAGTAAAATCGTCTAACGGTAAGGCTAATCGCAGATAAAAATGATGTCACAGCGAAGCGTCTGAGTGGTTAATTGATCGTCTCTGTCACGTTATGGAAACGTGACAGTCAAATTGTCACTTTCTACTGGCGCTTAGTCTGTGCTTCAACCCCAAAGCCAATCTAACTCACAGCTTTATTTTTCAAACAGTTATGCGTTAAAAACAACACTAATCCAACTACTTATCCACAGTTTCTGTTGATAGTAAATCGACATCGGGTAACTTATTTAACCTTTAAATATCAGTAAGTTAATTGCATAAAATACAATTTTATAGAAATTTCTTGACGACAGCGTTGCTAAAGATTCCAGATCTAAGCTTAACCGACCCAACGGTGTGCTACTTCCATCAATAACTTATCTTTGTTGGGATGTCCCAGCAATGTGACACCGTAAGGAGCTTCTTGGTAGTTAAATAATGGCACGGTTAACTGCGGTAGCCCACACACATCGGCCAGCGCCATGAGGCGTCTTTGTGCCAAATTAAAGATGTCGCTTTGCTCTTGGCCTGCGTCTCTTGGCAAGATCTCGCCCGGCGTAGACGGTAGAATCAATACTTTATCACTTGGCCACATCGCACATACGGTATCTCTGAGTTGCTTGCGCGTTTTTTTCGCTTGGAAATGGTCTTTGTAATTAATCGCTTGAAGGCGGGCTAAGTAGCTTTGCGTAGAGGACGGTAAGTCCAGCTTTTGCTTTTCCAGCCATTCTTGATAGACCAGTAAAAACTCATGGCTGGCAATGGCAACTTGGGCGTTCTCAATTCGTGTTAAAACGAGTTTGTTCATCGCCAACGTGGTTTCATGCGGTAAAGGTAACGCCTCTAATTTTTTGTAGAAACAATCCATGGCTTCGTCACTGTAATAGAGTGCGAAGATAGGTTCCGCCAACACGACACCGACAATGTTTTTGATCGCCGTTGAAGGTTTCGCCACCAGCTCTTGGAACTGGCTAATTGGCGCTAATGCCTGACTACAGACGCCCGGATTATCAAACGTTTCTGCCGCAGGTAGCAAACCACTCGCGTCGATGAGCCCTGGCGTAGGCCGATAGCCAAATAAGCCACAATGTGCCGCCGGGATGCGTACACCGCCAAAAGCATCATTACCAATGCCTAAGTGAGCCAGTTTTTTTGCGACTGCGACAGCAATCCCTGCATTACTGCCGCCGACGCGATACTTACGGTACTTTGGATTGCGAAGCTCAGCGTAGAAAGGATTGAGGCCGGTAATGCTAAAGGCAAGCGGATCCACTTGCAGTTGGCCAATTAAATTGGCGCCTTGGGTCATCATGGTGTGCAGCACCGCCGCATCTTTGGCCGACTCAGTGCGCCCTTCCGACCATGCAGGAATACCGATCCCCGACACCAAACCTTCTACCGCTACAGAGTGAGAAACAGCAATGTGATAACGCCTGAATACCCCACCGCTGCTATCCTGACGAGGTGGATCATACCGATGCGCAAACATGGCTTGGTCTAACATTGGCGTTCCTTATCACAAAATCAATCGAGCCTTATTGATCAGTGTAATACAGTTGCGACAAATCAGACGCCTGAGTTGGGCGGTAAACCATGTCGATGCAAATGAAAGTGTTACTGGTTTTTTAAAAGTTCGCCGCTGTCAGCCCTGGTGCTCGTTGACACGATTGTTCAAAGGCACTGAGTTGAGGGGCAAGATCCTCACTGACAAAGGTATCGTCAAATATTTTCACTTTGCGGGCGAGCTGCCAACTATCAATCGACGCGCCTTGTCCGTAGGGAATTGCATACACATGAAAGTGTTGACGCTGAGTAATGTAGTCAAGATTTGGCGGTACGCGTAAAGGTTGATAGGTGGTATTAAGGTAGACGTAAAACTCCCCTTGGCAATTGGCCACCACATACGAGCCTTGCTCACTGCGTAACGCGAGATAAGGTTGTGGTACTTTATCAAACTGATTCACATGCCATTGATTCGCTGTTGCAGTTAGCTGGATCATCGGAGCGGTCGGCATGGACGCACGCGAATCGCTTACCTGGGGTGTCGGCGTCGGTGCAGGTGCCGTTGTTTTATTGTTTTCCAACGGTTCGACAATTCTGACACGTTGCGCCACCTCTGGCGCCGATTGGCCTAACAATGTCCTCATCATGCTTTGCCAGTGGCTAGTCGGCAACATCAGCACCGCAATCACGCCCCAAGAAGCCAATACCCAACGCCATGCTAAGCCGGGCTTTGAGGCTTTAAGCGTCACTGGCGTTGCTTTATGTTTGAGCTCGGTTTCCAGTTGTTCAACCTGAGATAGTGCCTGTTGTAATTCTCGATTGATCTGTTTGCTCTCTTTCTTGTCACTGTCATGTTGCTTTGATAACCGCTGATGCTGCTCTTCTAAGACATGATGTTGCTTTTCCAGCTTCTGATAGTGCTCCCGCCATTGGCGATTATCAAACTCCAGCTTGGCAATTTTCGCGGTCAGATGCGCAGGGATTTGGTTGTTCGCTTGGCGGGCTCGTAAAGTTCGATTCTCTTGCTGCAATGCGGCGAGTTCTTTTTGTAACCGCGCCACTTGGCTTCGCAATGCTGCCGTGCCACCAGCAGATTGTTGACTGTCGAGCGGGCTGTGATCGCCCTTGCCATTTTTAACCGCTTGATACGCTTCACTGACAAGCTGCATCAACCCTGTGCTTCCGCCTTTATCTGGATGCACACGAATAGAAAGTTGACGATAGCGTTGTTTAATTTGCTCGGCGCTTTCACTGGCGCCAACGCCTAAAAGTTCGTTCCAAGTGGTCATATCAGGGCCCATCATTACGGCTTCGTCTTGCAAACTTAATCACAAGGTGTTGTTCCGTGTTATCGGCAAAGGATCACATTTATTGAGTATTTATGGGTCGAGATTTCAGTATAGCCAGCACCATATTGTTCGGAGATAAAAGTTTAAAGAGTGCAAATTTTGCGCGCTTCTTTAATTGATAGGACTCTTTATTGATTTTTGCATTGCATTCATATTTCTGTGATCTATCATACTTACCGCAATATGACGTTCCGATGAAGACAGCAGGAGAGAGGTGGCATTCGCCATCCGCCGAAGAAGTAAATCTTTCAGGCACTTAAATGTATGGACTGCTGTTGGAGGAGCCTCTGGAGAGACCCGTTAAGTCGGGCGCCGAAGGAGCAAGCTTGTTTTCAAGTGAAACTCTCAGGCAAAAGGACAGAGGAGATACCCACCCCAATATGTAGCACTTTTGTTAATATTAGTGTGGCTTATCTCCTCCTTTGATGTTTAAAGGGGGATAAATGCAATTTCTAACTCAACTACCAGATATACCATCACTTCTCGCCACCATTGACGACTGGATATGGGGCCCACCGCTATTACTGCTGCTCACTGGAACCGGTCTGTTCTTTACCGTACGGTTAGGGTTTATCCAGCTACGCCGTTTACCTTTTGCACTAAAACAAATTTTTAAACCGGCGGATGCCTCAACCCAAGGCGATGTTTCTGGTTTTGCGGCTTTATGTACAGCATTGTCCGCGACTATCGGAACAGGAAATATTATTGGTGTCGCAACCGCTATCGCGCTGGGCGGTCCCGGCGCCCTATTCTGGATGTGGCTAGCCGCGTTTTTAGGCATGGCAACCAAATACGCAGAATGCTTGCTAGCGGTGAAATATCGCGAAACCGATCACAAGGGCAATATGCTGGGCGGGCCCATGATGTACCTTTCTAAAGGGGCTGGGCAACCGCTTTTAGCGAAGCTGTTCGCGCTGTTTGGATTAGGCGTCGCCTGCTTTGGTATTGGCACCTTCCCGCAAGTTAACGCCATCAGCAGTGCCGCTACTCACCTGTTCAATATTCCCACCATGGCGGTTGCAGGGATCTTAACCGCATTGGTGGCTCTGGTAACCATTGGCGGGGTGAAGTCGATTTCAGCCGTAGCGGCCAAAATCGTTCCCGTGATGGCGGTATTCTATGTGGTCGCGTGTTTATGGGTGCTTGGGGCGAACATTGAACAACTCCCACACGCCGTCGCGCTGGTCTTTGAGTCCGCGTTTACGGGAATGGCAGCAACCGGTGGTTTTGCAGGTGCGGGAATGATGCTTGCGATTCAAGCCGGTATTGCACGCGGCGTATTTTCTAATGAGTCAGGACTGGGCAGCGCCCCTATCGCCGCGGCTGCAGCCAAAACCGATTCTTGTGTTGAGCAAGGCCTTGTTTCCATGACCGGTACTTTTATCGATACGCTGGTGATTTGTACCATGACGGGCCTGACCTTAATTCTGACCCAATCATGGTCAGGGGAGCTGGCAGGGGCCGCGATGACCTCCCATGCCTTTGCAGTCGGTATGGAGAGCAGCATTGGACCGATGCTGGTGAATATTGGCCTGTTATTTTTTGCCTTCACCACCATTCTAGGCTGGCATTACTATGGTGAGCGTTGTGTCGCTTATTTGTTCGGTAAACGCGCTATCTATCTATATAAGCTCATTTTTATTGGATTGATTGCATCAGGATCCTTTATCCATCTGAACACCATTTGGATCCTTGCTGATATCGTTAATGGCTTAATGGCGATCCCGAACCTGATTGGCTTGTTGCTACTTCGCCATGTGGTGATCAACGAAACGCGCGCCTACTTTAATCAAGAGGCGGCGAGCCCAGCCCGTGCCGAGCATACCACTTGCAGCCAAGTGCATTAAGTTACGGCTAAGTGTATGAGTGGCTCGTTACCACCTCGGTCAGCCCGCTGATACAGCAAACGTAAAAAAGCCGGTGAGTACACCTCACCGGCTTTTACGTATTACTCAACAGGCAGTCATTGCTTACGCAAACTTCACCGCATCGGTTTCTTCTATGCCTAAACGCCCTAAAATGGCGCGTGGATTAACAAAATCGTTGATTCGGGTGTGGTGTTCCACTTTATCCCCTACCGCGACGAACTCATAATCCAGTGATTGAGTCGCCTGTTTGTCCCATACCCCGTCACCAAAATAAATTCGGCGATCAAACTGCACGCCATAATCTTGCTTGGCGCGGAACGCCGCGAGTGCCATCACTTCACTGCGGCTCATCGCATTCGAGCATGACGAGAACACGATACCATCGACATTAAAACCGGCCGCCTTTAACTTCATCCGCGCGGTTTCTTCCCAGCCACCCGTCGCAATGGCGAGAGCAACAGAAGGTACTTGACGCATCTCATTGATAAACTCGACCGCGCCCGGAATGGGAGTCATACCGTTTTCCGCAATGGCGTGCGCGAGCTTTTGCATAAACACACGTTTCACTTCTCGGAAAATGGTGATTTTCTCTTTTTTCAGGTCGTTTTTATCGATGAGTTCTTCGATGATACCTGCGTCGGTGATATTGGTGTATCCACCCCAATCATCAGGCACTGTCAGTCCCGTCACAGCAAAAATGGCTTCACTAAAACACTCGTGGTCCATGTGGCAGCTGTCTACCAGCGTACCATCCACGTCTAACATAAATAGATTTTTCACGCGCTATTCCTCAAATCCCGTTGCGTCCACACAAGCACACGGCTTGTTGATTTGATTGTGGCGCTTCCCCAATGCAAGCTGTCTGTCCGACACAACGGTCATTATAACATTATTTTTACATTTTGGACGACAGCCGAGCGCAATCATACGCCCCTGCTTGATAACTGCCAATGCTCACTCGAAAAGTTGTTACATCAACGAAATTTTTGAACAAGTTTAACGAATCCTTGACGTGGTGTTTTTACGCCCAAACTCTACACTAACCAAGGTCGCAATATGCAGCCCGTTAATTTTAAGGAGAACGTAATGAAAGCGCTTGTCATCAAATCAAGTATTCTTGGCCCCCATTCTAGCTCGAACGCCGTGATCGATGGCGTGGTGAACAACCTATCACCTGATTCTTTGGTTGAGCGTGACTTGGCAGCCAATCCATTGCCGATCCTTGACGGCGAGCTTGCCGGTGGCCTTCGTGGCGGCAGTGATCTGAATGAACGTCAACAGCAAACGTTGGCGCTTTCTGACCAGTTGATCAACGAGATCCAACAAAGCGATACGCTAATCATCGCCGCCCCGATGTATAACTTCACGGTGCCCGTACAGCTGAAAGCGTGGATTGATCTTATTGCCCGTGCTGGCGTGACATTTCGCTATACCGAAAATGGTCCTGAAGGCTTAGTGACAGGTAAGCGCGCTATCGTTGTCACCACACGAGGTGGGATGCACAAAGGCGGTAACACCGATCACGTGACAGGTTATATGCAAACCGTACTTGGTTTTATCGGTATTACAGACGTTGAATTTGTCTACGCGGAAGGCCTCGCCATGGGTGAAGACTTGGCCAGCAAAGCCATTGACGATGCAAAACAGCAGCTCAAAAAACTGGCTTCTTAATCGCAAAAGACCCATTGTTTGGTGCAAACGCCTGCCAATGTGCAGGCGTTTAGGTTAGCAAGCGCGCGAGGATTGGTGATCCGCGACGCCAATGTTACCATGTGCGGTCTAATGCAGGTGGTTGAGCCTGCTTTCTTTTCTTTGATCAGATTGGATGCGATTGTGACCGACACCGCCCAGCCAACGTTTTTTATCTACGACTTTGAGACCTTTGGCACCCACCCGGGTAAAGACCGCCCTTGTCAGTTTGCCGGCGTGCGCACTGATAGCGACTTCAACGTTATTGGCGAGCCCTTAGTGCTGTTTTGTCAGCCACCGAATGATTATTTGCCCGCACCAGAAGCCTGCTTAATTACCGGGATCACACCACAGTTAGCGGTGAAAAAAGGCTTACCTGAGCCCGAATTTATCGCCCGTATCCATGAGGCGCTCTCTCAGCCAAATACCTGTGTCTTCGGATATAACAATGTACGCTTTGATGATGAGGTGACCCGCTACACGTTGTACCGTAACTTTTATGACCCATACGGTTGGAGTTGGCAAAACGGAAATTCACGGTGGGATTTACTCGATGTGATGCGCGCTTGCTATGCGTTGCGCCCCGAGGGTATTGAGTGGCCGCATGATGAAAATGGCAAGCCAAGCTTTAAGCTGGAAAAACTCTCGGTTGCCAACGGCATTGAGCACAGTAATGCGCATGATGCTATGGCGGATGTGTACGCCACCATTGAGCTGGCCAAAAAAGTAAAAGCTGCACAACCGCGTTTATTCAATTATTTGCTGACCCATCGCCATAAAAACAAAATCAAAACCCTGATTGATGTGGTGAATATGACCCCACTGGTTCATGTCTCGGGTATGTTTGGCACCGAGCGAAGCAACACCAGTTGGATCGTGCCAGTTGCTTGGCATCCTGAAAATCCCAATGCGGTGATCACCATTGATTTGGCGCGAGACCCAGCACCGCTTTTTGAGCTTGATGTCGATGCGCTGCGCGAGCGTTTGTATACGCCTCATCATGCACTCGCGGAGGATGAATTACCGGCACCACTGAAACTCGTGCACATCAACAAATGCCCGGTCTTAGCTGATGCAAAAACGCTACGTCCGGAAGATGCTGCGCGCTTAGGGGTAGATCGCGAAGCCTGCTTGCGTCATCTAAAAGCGCTCAAAGCCGCACCAGAGCTAAGAGAAAAGCTGGTTGCCGTCTTTGCCGAATCAAAACCCTTTGACGATCAGGACGTCGATAGTGCCCTATATGCAGGCTTTTTCTCGAAAAGTGATCAAAGTGCGATGGAAATTATTCGTGCGCGCGATCCTGAAAATCTTGCCGCGCTCGATTTGAGCGTTGACGACTGGCGCATAAAGCCGCTGCTATTCCGCTATCGCGCGCGTAATTATCCGTGGACACTGACTGACGCTGAGCAGCAAAAGTGGTTTATGCACCGTCGCGACTATTTCGAGGCCCACTTGCCTGCATACATGGAAAACTTACAGCAATTGGTCGATGCTCACCAAGACGATGAACACCAGCTGAAGATCCTCAAAGCGGTGTACCACTATGTGGAATCCTTGGTCAGTTAATTTTGCTTCCCTTGCCGTGGTGTCATCGGAGCCATTGGCAAGGGAAAGCCTACTATCTTTCTGATAGATAGTCGCTTTTAAAAATTTCCTCACACGCTGCCCAACTTCGTCTACCAAAAAAAACGTCCATATTCTAGTTGCAGAACCGTGATTTGAGTCCACACTTTTAAAAAGAGTATCGTGTGGAGTGGGCTCAATTATGACAACCAAAGTGAATACGCGCTGTTATCGATTTGCGGATGTTGATTTCGAACCAGAAAGCAGAACCTTATATTGGACCGACCAAACCATCACGGTACTGTCCTACGAAGAGTCACGCATGCTAGAAATGCTTTGCTACTACGCGGGAGAAGTGCTATCCAGCCGCACGCTATTTAAGCAAGTTGCATTACCGGATAGCTCGTTTGCGCAGCACCAAAGTGTGGTGACGTCTTTAATGGCAAAGTCCTATCGTAACGGCAAAAAGTGCTTGCCCTTTGAAGTGGTGGGCGAGTTTGGCTACCGCGTTGCCTTGCCCCAACAAACCCTGTCGCATCGACCCGCACCGAGAACGCAACCACAAGCCGATGAGCCACCATCGCTCGCGAAGCCAGATGATTTACAAGCGGCAGACTTTAGTATCACCAAACCACTGATTGTACTACTTAGCGCTGCAACCGTGATTATTGGAATAACAGCATTACTCACTTGAGCTTTTACGTTTGTGGGCTAAAGAGCCGACAGGATCTCGTCGCGAGCTTTTTATTGACTAAATGGAGGCTACATGGGAAAACGGTTATTGCTATTGCTACTATACATAATTCTCCTGCCTCTCTCCGACACATGGGCAAAAAGCGACAATAACCAGCTAAACGATGCTCCAGAAACACTCGTGATCCATATGGGTGAGCTGCCGGGCTTAATTAATCTTGACGGGTCAGGGCCATTCGTGGATTTTGTACGCTTTCTCGATGACCAAGATCCGAACACGCAAATCGAAATCACCGTATTTCCCATTCATCGCGCGATTAATGGCATCGTACAAGGCAGTGCCGATTTAATGCTGCCCGCCGTGCGCCCAACGAAAACAGTCACCGATTTGCCCTTTGCATTTAGCAGTGAGTCGTTTGGCGATGTCACCCATGTTTTATATACCCATAAAAATAATCCCCTCCCCGTTGATGTCCTATGGGCTAATCCGGAACCTTATACGATTGAGGCGGTACCCTATTACATGCCGTTTAAAGTCAAGCGTTCGCACAGTATTGAACAATCCTTGCGCCGTCTTGCCGCTGGCCGCATTGATGGGTTTGTCTGGGCGCAAGAGGAGGCCGACATGGTGCTCAAGCAGTTAGGGCTAACCAATATTCGCCGCGCACATTTTGCTGATTTTCAAGATGTATTTGTGATCCCCAAAGGAGAGAAAGGTCAGGCCATTGATGCCTACCTCACCGCGTTGATCACTCGCCTGCGTGACAGTGGCGCATTAGCGCGTGAGTATTATAAAGTTCATCGCCCCTACGTGGACTGGCAACCGGAATAGCAAGCTTCGCGACTGTATTTAAAAGCCATCATAGTGACTGTATTTACAGGCTTAAAAATGTTGACGTCACTCTAAGTTTGAGCAACAAGATCATATTTGCATTGCATGCGTGATATTACTCACACATTTATCAAGATCGCTTCTCTACACTGATAGGCCGTTAACCATTTAGAAGTGATGCTATGCGAACCGCACTCATTGACGCACTGACACAATTGCCAGACTCACTACAGAGCACCGTCTCGGAATGGCTTCACGCATCGGCGTTTGATGCGACCTTTACGCCCGCGCAAGTGGCAGATATGGAAGCCGCGAGTGGCCTGTCTGGCGCGGCATTGCGCCTTGCTTTACTCCCGCTGGCCGCAGCCTATGCTGTGACACCCATTTCTCGTTTTAATGTTGGGGCGATTGTCAGAGGAGAAGATGGCACCTTATACCTAGGTGCAAATATCGAACTGACTGGCGTTCAACTCGGACAAACCGTGCATGCAGAGCAATCTGCGATCAGCCACGCATGGACCAAAGGGGCGACGCGCTTAACCGACATCACCATTAATTACAGTCCTTGCGGCCATTGTCGCCAGTTTATGAACGAGTTGAATGGTGCTGAGGACTTAGTGATTCAACTGCCTAAATCGGACGCTAAATCACTGCACGCTTATCTTCCCGAAGCATTTGGCCCTGCCGACCTAGGTATTAAAGCGCGACTGCTTGCCGACCTAACGCAAGGCTTAACGGCGGACGATATTGACGATCCTCTGCTTAAACAAGCCGTTGAAGCGGCGAACATTAGCCATGCACCTTATTCGGGCAACTACAGCGGTGTCGCGATTGAAACAAGCGATGGCCGTGTATTTAAAGGAATGTATGCCGAGAATGCGGCCTTTAATCCGAGTTTGCCTCCGCTTCAAGTTGCTTTAATTGCCGCCAATATGGCGGGCTACTCGTGGGATAAGATTGCCTCTGTGGCATTAGCCGAAGTGGTGAACAGCACCGTGAGTCATCTGGCCGACACTCAAGCAAGCTTGGATGCCATTAATCCCGACATTCCCTTGTTATATGCAGGGTTAAGAGCTTAATACAAAACATAAGGCCGCATTGATTTCTAGTCGCTCTGCGGCCTGTTTTACGCTACTATCCGAGCATCTTTTTTCGGATAACCACAGCGATGAAACAAATTCATAATCCCATCCAAGGTGCTGCCTGGATGTTGATCGCCGGCCTCTGTTTTGCGCTGGTTAATAGCCTCTCACAATACGTCAGTTTTAAACTCGGCTTGCCGTCAACCACCGTTGCCTTTATTCAATATGCGATCGCACTGGTTGCCATGATCCCGTGGCTGAAACAGCTGGGTGTACGCCACGCATTAAAAACAGAACATTTAGGAAAACACTGTCTGCGCGTGTTTATCTCGGTGATTGGCATTCAACTGTGGCTGTGGGCCCTCGCTTACCCTGTACCGATTTGGCAAGGTATTGCTCTACTGATGACTTCTCCCTTATTTGCCACCATTGGTTCTGGGTTATTTTTACGTGAACGTGTCGGTATCGCTCGCAGCTTAGCAACCCTCGCGGGTTTCTGTGGTGCGATGATTATCTTGGAGCCTTGGTCAGAAGGATTTACGTGGGCCACCTTATTGCCTGTCGGCGCTGCGTTTTTTTGGGCCACCTATTCGTTGATGGTCAAACGTTTATCCGCCTATGATCCGCCAACAACTATGGTGGTCTACCTGTTGCTATTGATCACGCCTTTTAATTTGGTGCTTGCCGTACCGGATTGGACGCTACCAGCAAGTGCGACAGCATGGTGGATGCTGATCGGTGCTGGCCTGCTCACCGCCTTAGCCCAATGGGCCATCGCCAAGGCCTATGCCGTTGCAGATGCTTCATTTGTTCAGCCGTTTGATCACGCCAAATTGCCGTTAAATGTGTTATTTGGCTGGTTAGTCTTTAGCTGGGTTCCACCCGGTCGATTATGGTTAGGGGCCGGCATTATTATCGCCGCCGTGTTCTTTATCACGCACTGGGAATCCCGTCAGTATCACGCCACCAAAGCCAAACCAGCGTAACGCACTCGATAGAAAAAGGGCCTGATGGCCCTTTTTTATCATTATTCAGCGGCTTGAATCAGCCAGACTTGCTCCCCTCGCTCACCACAGGGTTCGGTACAGGTATCGAGCAAGGTCACTTTCATACCTTGATAGGTCTGTCTAACCAGCTGTTCATCCACAGAGAATGGCGGATGATCATCACTTTGTGGATAAAACAGAGTAACAAGCAACATGCGACCACCTGGGGCCAGTAAGGAAGTGACGCGATCAACATACTGCTGACGCATCGATGGTGGCATTGCCACTAACGCCGCCCGATCATAAATTAACGGTGCCGGCTGCAAACGCGCAGTAAAGAAATCACCACTGATCAACTCTAATTCGTCAAAGCAATAATGCGTGTGTCCAGAAGGTGCCGTATACACTTGCGGTGTGTAAAGGTTTTCAGAGAAAAAAGCGCGTACCGCGATATCACTAAGCTCTACCCCAACCACACGCTCATGACGCTCGGCTAGCCAATTCAAATCGATAGACTTACCACACAACGGAACCAGCACTTCCTCGTCCAAACGCGGGTTTAGTGCAGACCAATACGCCATCAACATGGGGTGTACGCTATCGCGATGAAAGCCAATTTGATTTTCGGCCCAGCGTTGATGCCAAAACTCTTGCTCCATGCTCTCTCCGACTCAATTTAAAAGTCCTTGATTATATCTGAATTCCCTGATGATGCAGAGAGGCGGCCGATACCTCGCCCCTACAAAACAGTGTCGTTTTGTTCACGAACGCTCCTTGTTCGACTATCTCCTTTCCGATCACAACACGATAGAGATAACGATCCTGATCACAAATTAATCATCAGGCAACTTGCCAACAGTCAGATTTAATAATACTGTTCTTTTATACAGTATTGATCATATATACAGGTATCCGCATGTACACGACATCATCTCTTACCAATATTACGCCCGTACATCACGCAACCAATACCGCGCCGTTAACACACACCGCCACATATGCGATGCAAGATGCACGACGAACTCATTGGCAAGCGATGATGCGAGCATTAGCGCTCAAGGCACGACAGCCCAAATGGATCACTGTCATCAAWCCACCGCGTACATTTACGGCCAAACATCTTCAGCAATGGGGAATTCATCCTGATCAAGTGAGAGTGATCCGCAGCCGCAACGGTTACGATGACTGCGCACTCGTGGAAGGTGCTGTGAAAGCGAATACCTCTTGCGCTGTGTTGGCCTTTTCACCGCAAGCCGAGAAAATCACTCACTATGAAACAGGGACACAGTGGGTGGCGTTTGTAAATCCAGCCGTGTTGCACTGCCATTGAAGCAATTCGTCGAGACGTTAAACAGAAGGAAAAGTGAGGCGTACCCACTCACGATTTTCGTTACTGTACTCCAACAGTGCACCCGTTTGGTCGCTAATCGCTTCCATTTGACGGTAGTCCAGTGCATACGGCATCAAAATGGTTAGCTCGCGAATACTTTGTTGCTGAGCCAATTTGGCAAGGCGCACTAAGTTAACCGTATCTGTATTGCGAAATGAGAGTACCTGCGCCGCTTGCTGATGCAGACGATCTTGAGCGGTCAATGCCTGTTGGGCGTGATGCTCAAGCACCGTATTAAATGCAGGCAACAAACTGCGAAATATGTCGACAAACGTCCAGTTAGGCTGTTGTTCTTCGCATAGAAAATGGGTGTAGTCGAAAACGACTTCAGTCGGTGTTTTCAGCTGGGTAGACAGCGCTTCCATGGCTTTTACCTCCAGACAGAGAAAGAAAACTGACGTCCCTCTACTATATGCAGTTTTAAACAGATGTCTGGAAGATCATACAGTATTTTGCGTCTGATCAAGCTTTAATCACGCGAATGCGTAATAATGACAAGATTTTTTAACAATAAAAGAACAACCCAATGAAAAATCACTGCATTATTCACGTTATTGCCACATAAAAATAAGAAAAGCGTATAAAGAAGGTCGGTGGGGAGAGTAACCCGCTTAAACGCTAATAGTATCGATGCCATCAGCAGCTTAAGCGGGCCAGCAAATGCGATTAACAGGCTTTGTAGATAACCTTGTTAGATGCCACTTGCACACGCTCCACCACACCCTCTTCGGTGAGTTTTTTCAGCGCGCCTGTCGCCCAAGAGGCGGCTTTGCTATCTTCTTGACCGGCAGCCAAACCGATGCCTTTAGGATTAATCCCTTCTGGGTTGGCTTGTACAATATCAAGCACCTGTTGTTGCTTTGGCGTGAGTGACACTGAGACGCTTGCAGCAGCTGCTGGCGCGGCGGCAGGTGCAGGCTTTGCTGCGGCAACTGGCTGAGTTTTAACTGGACGCTGACGTACTGGCGACGTTGCCTTTACACGCTTGTTCAGTTTGAATTGTACCTTACGCTTGTGAGAGATTTTCATTCAATCATCCTACTCCGATGCACTACGTTCAGAGCCTCTGAATGCAGCGGGTGAAAAACAAAGCGCGTTTTATACCAAATTTTGACGCTCTTTTGTAGGTAAGTGTGCCCGAGTACGCGTAAAGATCGTGATATTCCGCGACAAATGTTTACCAATCCAGTGTTTTTTAGGCAAACTAATCAGACACTTTCCTCGTATACTGGTTAAAAGAAGAGACGTTTTCGACTCGAGACAGAGTGTCGCCCGTTGGCACATCCACCCGCAAAGTGGAGCGCCGACATCGCTGATTTTTTACCCACAGGTTGCACGTAGGATCATGGACGCGCTAAAAACGGTTAAAATCTATCCTCCGCAATTTGAAGCCGCTCGGTGGAGTATGCTCGCAGCCATGGCGGTTGCATTCGGGTTAGTTTGTTTTTTTCTGATCCAACCCACCTTGTCATTCGGCCAAGGCGTACTGGGACTAATCGCTATCATCGCCATTTTTTTCACCATCAATAAATTGCTACAACACGTACAACTCTCCTTTTCCCTCTCTTTTATGCACCTACAGCATCATAGCTTTCGCGGGGGGTGGGCACTAAAGTGGAAAAATATCGCAGCTATCGGTATTCCACAGGTTTATCGGCAAGAGGGGATCAGTGAGCCTCTCCCCTGGGTGGGGATTAAAATCAAGCACTATGACGCTCTC
The DNA here is from genome assembly GCF_001995345.1 of Salinivibrio sp. IB872. NCBI lineage: Bacteria > Pseudomonadati > Pseudomonadota > Gammaproteobacteria > Vibrionales > Vibrionaceae > Salinivibrio > Salinivibrio sp. IB872. The sequence continues at coordinate 33,529 of NZ_MUFO01000012.1, forward strand.
CTCGAGGGGATCAGCCTGCGCATGGTCACGCATATTATTATGACTCAGCGCGCCCTGTTGATTACCGCCTATCGCCGCGCCCCCAGTAAACCCAGTAAACCGCTTGAAGATATGATGTTTGACGATACGCCGTATCGCGGCGAAAACGGTATCCTATACAAAGGGTTGATGGCGATGCTCGCCAATCGCATGCGCTATACACGCGAGCTTCTTGGCTATGACATTTTTGTCAGTGAAGATTTATTGGATAGGCCGTTGGAGGACTTTGTAGGCGTGACGCGACGCTATCTCGCCGCCGCCCAAGAGTGACAGCGACGAGCGCAGCTACCTATCGAACGGCGCTAAAACGCCCCGGTCAGGAAGGGGTTGGTTTGTCGCTCATGCCCTAACGTGGACGTCGGGCCATGACCCGGAATGAAAGTCACATCGTCCCCCACCGGCAATAAGGTGTTTTTGATGGCATTGATCAAGGTTGCGTGATCCCCTTTCGGAAAATCAGTGCGGCCAATCCCGCCATTGAATAGCACATCGCCAACCCACGCTGTACGGCCTTGCTCGTCCACAAAAACGATATGGCCTGGCGTGTGGCCCGGAGTAAACAATACCGATAATTGTCCTTCTCCAACCGTCACCGTATCGCCTTGTTCCAGCCATTGATCCGGCTCAAACGGCTCGGCGTGCGCAAAGCCAAACATCTGCGCCTGTGCAGGCAAGGCTTGCAGCCAAAATGCATCTTCTTTATGCGGCCCAATCACTGGAATATCTAACGCTTTGGCAAGCTCAACCGTTCCGCCCACATGATCAAGGTGGCCATGAGTGAGCAAAATTTTCGTTACTGTAACGTCAAGTGCATGAATCATTTGGCGCACTTTCGCAATATCACCACCCGGATCGACAACGGCAGCTTGCTTGGTTTTATCACACCAAATGATGGAGCAATTTTGTTGAAATGCCGTAACTGGCACAATCTCGTAATGCAACGCCATGAGAGATCCCTTTTATTCGCGAGGCCGTGTCACACACAACCGTCTCTGTCTACGCTAATGAATATGGGCCTCACTATGCCATGCTGTCATGAGTTTGCAACTGTGCTGCCAAGCCGTTGTCACCTTTCCTACCTAGCATTGATGCCTATACGGTGATGGTGACCCCCACCAACCATAGATAGCGGCTATTTTGTGATCTTTACCGCGTTATGTGCGATGAGTTCGCACTAAAGACGGTGAGGATGTAAGCAAATGTCGTTTTTAACGTCTAACCAAACAGTGCATGAGCACGGTTCTGGACGCAAGGTTGACTATGTTTGATGTTGATAAGGTATTAGCTTCGAATTACCCCAAACTGGAGCAACGCGCATGGCTTAAACGCCCCATGATTAAAACGTTGCGACGACTGTTACACGAGCAGGAGTTCCACGATTTCGCCCACCGTTACCCTCACCTACAAGGGTTTGAGTTTGTCGAGCAGGTACTGGATTACTTTAATTTCAGCTACCGCGTCAGTGATCGTGAAAAAGAGCGCATTCCTGAATCGGGGCGCGTAGTCATTATCGCCAACCATCCGATTGGATCGCTAGACGGCTTGGCATTGCTAAAAATGGTGCGTTCGGTACGTCCTGATGTAAAAGTGATCGCGAACGAGCTTCTTATGCAAATTACTCCTTTGCATTCGTGTCTGCTCCCTGTCAACAACATGGGCGGTCGTACCCCAAAAGAAAACCTCCAAAACATCAATCAATGGCTCGATAACGACGGCGCGCTAATTATTTTCCCAGCCGGTGAAGTGTCGCGCGTCGCCCCGTCTGGCATTAAAGATGGACCATGGCAACAAGGCTTTTTACGGATGGCGACCAAAGCTAAGGCCCCAATCCTTCCTATTCATGTTGACGGACGAAACTCTGCCACCTTTTATGGCGCGTCCATGGTGTACAAACCCTTGTCGACCTTACTCTTGGTAGAGGAAATGTTCCGCCAAGAGAATAAAACCATCGCCTTTACCATTGGTGAAATGATCCCACACCATAGCTACAGTCCCAGTGCCAATCTCCCGGTGAGAACACGGGTAAAGCTATTTCACAAACACCTCTACCGATTGGGAAAAGGTAAGCCCGGTTTATTCCCCACCGAAGCTGCAATTGCCGCTCCTGAACCGCGGTTAGATCTCAAGCGTGCGCTAGAAACCAGTGAAAAGCTGGGAGAGACCCCCGATGGTAAGTTGATCTTTCTCATCGACTATCAAGCCGACTCACCCATCATGCGAGAAATTGGGCGTTTACGCGAAGTCGCCTTTCGCGCTGTCGGAGAAGGGACAGGAGCTCGACGCGATCTCGATAAATTCGATCAGCATTATTGGCACCTTGTGCTCTGGGATCCGGTCGAGCTGGATATTGTCGGTGCATATCGGCTGTGTGATACCCAAAAAACCGTGGCAGCTCAAGGAATAGAGGGGATCTACAGCGCCAGCTTGTTTGACTTTGAGCAAGGTATGCAGCCTTTTCTTGCTCAAGGATTGGAACTCGGCCGCAGTTTTGTGCAGCCCAAGTATTGGGGCAAGCGCAGTCTCGACTATCTATGGCTTGGTATTGGTGCCCTGTTAGCCCAGCGTCCTCAGTATCGATATTTATTTGGCCCTGTGACTATCAGCAACGCCATGCCACAAGCGGCTAAAGAGTTGCTGATCTTTTTCTACCGTACCTATTTTGCCGGAGACAGTGATTACGCACGCTCTAAACGCCCCTACCGTTTGGCGGCCGCGAAAGAGAGTGAATTACTTGCCCATTTTAGTGGCGATGATTATCAGCGGGATCTCAAACAGCTCAAAATGCTGTTGGATCACCTTGGCGTCGGGATCCCGACTTTGTACAAGCAGTACAGTGAGTTATGCGAGCCTGGCGGCGTACAGTTTTTAGATTTCGGCGTCGATCCTGACTTTGCCGACTGTATTGATGGTTTGGTCCTCGTTGATTTAACCAAGCTTAAAGCTAAACGCTATCAGCGCTRTATCGCCCCTCATTTGGCCCATCAAACCGAATAGACCTCAGCGTTATGCAGCGGCGCGACACTCTCGTGCCGCTGACCCTCGTCGTCTATGCAGAGACCGCCCGCTTCTGGATGCTTATTAGGACTACTGAGTATGTTCGTTTTGTTGTAGCGGTCGCTGCTGGGTCAAATAACTCGGCTCCCGCGTCGTGACATCCCGATTAGGTTTGGTGTCATAGGCGTAAACATCATCTCGAAATGCAACGCGCCCGTCTTCCGTCACCCACGCCGTTTGATATATGGTTTGTACGGCGAGTGGGCGACGNTGACCGACTATCAAACCTATCTGGATGCGACGCAAACCAAGTGGATCAGTTTGCGTCGCATCCAGATAGGTTTGATAGTCGGTCAAACGTTGCCCTGACAAATCGAGCAGCACATTGGCCAGCTCCTCGGCATATTCCACCCGAATGCAGCCGGAGCTAAACGCGCGGCGTGATTTACTAAACAAGCTACGTGCCGGCGTATCGTGCAGATAAATCGCATTGCGATTAGGGGTATTAAATTTAAATCGTCCCAAGGCATTTAGCTTGCCCGGCGCTTGCTGCAAGCGGTAAGGAAAACCATCAACCCGCACTTGCTGCCAGTCAATCGTGGTTGGATCGATACTTTGATCGCTGTGCCAATCAGGCAGAATTCGATAATGGTTTTGGCTCAGGTAAGACTCATCGCGCGCTAACTTTGGCAAAATGTCCCGTCGCACAATACTTTGCGGCACATTCCAGCTGGGATTAAGCACCACCGAATCAAGCCGAGACGAAAACAATGGTGTACGGCGCGATGTACGTCCGACCACAACTTTACTTTCAAACACACTTTGATCGTCAAACCATAAGGTCATCCGGTAATCGGGAATATTGACCACAATACGATTCGGCTGATTATCCGGCCATAGGCGAAGCCGCTCAGCGTTGAGCGCGAGCAATCGAATACGGTCTTGCGCATCGCGGTTTAACCATCGTGCCGTCGATGGACCAATGATGCCATCCACCGTCAGTCCATGTTGCCCTTGGAATTCGCGCACGGCCGCCAACAAGTCACCGCCATAACGAACGCTGTGCCCATCAATCGCTTGTAGCCGTTGATCTTCCCCCCAAAACCCTTGTCTCCGCAGATTTTCTACCAAATTCAACGCAAAGGTTGTCGCTACCGCCTCATTGGGTCTGACTAATCCGTTTAATGCCACCGTTGGCCAAAGTTGGTTCGCATCTTGTTGTAGCCGGATAATTTCGGTCACTAACGCGCGATATTGCTGATTAGCTGGGCGACGATGGTATAAAAAGGCGTAAAGCGTATGGTCTAACCCGGCCTGAAATACCTGTTCCCGCATGGGCAAAGCAGGCGCCGGAAGTGGCGCGCGATGTTGAGCGCCAAGAAACCATTGTTTTCCTTTCTGGGGAATAGCGGCCTGATAGCTGAGCAGTGCATAGAGGGTATCGGTCGCAAACACATCGTATGCCAAATCTTGGCCTTGCTCGCGAAGCTGGCGTAATTGCCATGCTCGCCATTCAAACTCGGGGCTGATCCCAGCGAGCGAAATCACGTTCACCTGTGTTTCAAGTTCATAGCGCGCATCGTCTCGCTCCCACAGCAAAACGAATCCGTGTTCCAGATAGTCGCGGGTGAGTAGATCAGGATAGGCGAGCACAGTGGCATCCGGCGCGGCCGCTTGCAGCCAATCTCGGGCATGCTGATAGGCGCGTTTATGATGCTCATCGGCCGACAAAGACTGTCCGGCTGATTCGGTCAAAAACCGCACACTGCTACTGCTGTTAGGCGATGCCGCATGGACAGGCGATAACATTAAGCTGAATACAATCAGAAGGTTAGCCAAATAGGCGTCCGGCCTTATTTTCATACACCCCTCCTACTCCATGCTTTAATTATGGCAAAATTTCGCCTGACAGAAGCAAAATGATAGTCTGATTTTGATCGCTTTGCGGCAGGAATATGGCACAAAAAACGGCAGCAAAACGATGCTGCCGATATTTGATTTTACCCGAGAAAGATTACACCAGTGTTATCCAGTGGTTATCCCAACGCACCGGTGTCATATGATAATCCGGCGTATGTGCGGTATTCAGCGTGACCATTTTTCCTCCTCCAGAGCTGAGGTTGATCACATCGCCATCGCGACTCGCCCCAGATGCATCGACCAATGGGTGAAGACCGATCATCTCGCCACTGTCGAGTGACCAGATCCCATAACAATTTCCTCGCGGAGAGGTCGCCACAATCCAACCATTTAAGGTCGCAATACTGGCAACGTAATTGTTAAATCGCGCCCACTGCTCTGGTTCTGCAGTGAGCTGTCGCATGGGCTCGCCGCGGCGATGGATCGCTACCAGCGGAGCATTATCATCACCGTGATACTGTTGGCCGGTGGCCACATAACCATCATGAGACACCATAAGGTGCCGAATGCTGAGCTTTTTATTTGCCAACTCGGCACGCTCAACGACTTCACCACTGGCAATGTCGAGGTAGACTAACGCAGGCTGCATCTCGTTGATGTTCAATACGGTGCGGCCATCCGTGTGCATGCCGCCAACCCCTACCACCAGCGTTTGCGCATCGTACAGGGCTACTTCATGAGGGCCGATACCAAAACCACTGATCTCACGCACCTTGCTCACTTGACCGTCGGATGACAAGCGATACACACCAATCACACCCTCGCTGGTTTGGCGTTTTCCTTCTGTGGTATACAACCATTGGCCATCGTCCGAGATAGCACCGTGTCCATAGAAATAACGATCCGGCTCGGCATCAACTTGTGACAAGGTAACTCCACGTTGATAATCAAAAACCTGCATGAAATCACCGGGACGACGCGCAAACGCCACGGCCAAACTGCCTATGTGACGACGCTGGGCTGCGACACCATGACCACGATCTGGTAACGGCAGACGAAATAGCGGCTGGCCGGTATCATCAGCGCCCACCACCGCGTAAGAGCCATCCGTGCTCAAGGCACAGCCCAGCAAGGTGCAGGCCTTTTGCGATTCTTTTTCGCTACAGCCTGCCACTAAGCTCACGACGGAAGGAAGCGCCGCGCCCATTAAGGCCGCTTTAAGCAAACGACGACGTTTAAGACTAGTCTCCATCAGTGGCATTAAACCCTACAACGATACCCAAATTTTGCGCGACCTGCCCATTTAGGACTAACTTGAGGTATTCCAAGTTATTGTACACCGTGAGCATATCGCGATACCCGTCAACGCTATTAAGGCGCTCAAACAGTGGCACCCCGTCCGTCGGCACACTGTCATAGGCAAGCTGCCAATGCTCGCTAACCCGATCCGCGACCTTTTCATAACCACGCTCGCGCAGTGCCTGCTCAATGCCACCATCAGCATGATACATCGCCTGCATCGCTTGAATACTCTCGCCTAATAGCGCTAACGAATGGCGAGAACGCCATGCTTCGCCTTGGTACGGGTTGGGAAAACCCGGCTTACCCAATGGGTTTGAAAGCTTCTTCATCACGTAATCTAACTGGTGGTTCAATGCACCAAGTTTTTCCGCCATCGCCATCGATGGGGGCATGCCCTGCCACGGATTTTGCTGCCAAGCCTCATTCAGGGCACTGGCAGTTTGCGATAATCGGCCACTCACCGCTTTCGCGAGCTGACATTGTTTGGCATCACGCATATCCGCTTGGGCGTCATAAAGCAGCCATTCCATGGCACCAACACCTTGGACCGCGACGCTTTGCTCGGCCAAATCATTCGCTTGCCATGTTTTATCCGCAGCAAGCAACGCATTGATTTTGCGTCCGGTGGTGTTTTTCTTATCCGGATAGAATTGGATGCGCCAACTTTGTGCGAGCGCTTGCTCCGATCCCTTTTCTACCCCTTGTAGCGGCATCCACGCCGCCATAGTGGTTTGCCATGCCGCACGAGCCTCTGCCAAAGTTGCGCGATCATCACATACCGCCGCTGTGGTTGAGGCAAGTTGCGCTGCCGTTTGTTTGAAATGCTCACTGCGTTGTTTTTGCAGCTGCCACAAGCCATGATTAGGCCCTGTCTCAGTTTGGGATAAACACCCCGTTAGCCATAGCGTGGCGCTCACAGAGAGCACCGCCACAGCATTGAGTCGAAAACGCATGCGATATGACTCCAATAATCGTGTTAGTTAATACCGTTATAATGAGCGTAAGAAAGCAACCAAGGCATCACGCTCTGTTTTAGACATGCCTAGTACCGCCTGTTTGGCTGTCGCGGCTTCACCATCATGCCATAAAATCGCTTCCATCAGGGTACGCGCGCGTCCATCGTGAAGGTATGTTGCTTCTGGGCTAACTTCTTTGGTGTAGCCAATTCCCCAAAGCGGGGCAGTACGCCACTCTCGGCCGTTGGCAATAAACTCGCCGCGGTGGTCAGCAAGCCCCTCTCCCATGTCATGCAACAGCAAATCCGTATACGGATGAATGGTCTGCTCGCTCAATGCCGGTAAGTCAGGCCGCTTTTGGGTGGTAAAAGTCGGGACATGACATGCATGGCAGCCCGCTTCAGCGAACAGCGCCTGTCCTTGTTTTACACTAGGATCTTCCATATTACGGCGCGCTGGCACGGCAAGATGGCGGGCATAAAAGGTAACAAACGAGAGAATATTGTCACTTACCTCCGGCGTTCCTCCATTTGGCATATCCTCACAAACGGATTGCGAAGGCATGCAATTGTGATGCGGGAACATGGAGGTCGTGAGGCCGACATCACCGTTAAAGGCCGCTGCATTTTGTTGCTTAACAGTTGGCAAACCGGCTTTCCAGCCAAAGCGACCCAGTGCGGTACGCCCTTGTTCGACGTCCCAGACTTGGTTTGCCCGTCCCGAAATCCCATCGCCATTATCATCACTGGGGTCGGCCAGCGCGTAGATATCCTCAGCAGCAATCGACTCAAGCAGTCCCAGTCCAATCATGGGCGGCGCAATGCGTGCAGACATCTGCACATTCTCAGCCATAGGCCCGTAGTTTAAATCGGTGATCGCAATGTTAGGTTTTCGCAGTGTCACCGATTCACCGTCTTCGAATGTGACCGTTACTGGCTGGTAAGAGAGTGTCACTTTTCCTTCTGGTTTGGCGCCCGGCAGCGCGAAGTCTTGTAACTGGCCACCGTAATTTGGCTCGGGAATATTGCCGTACTGGATCAGCTTTTGTTTTTCCTCGTCACTCAACGCCGGTACGCTTAGCCGTACTAACATCGAAACCGCGTTAATATCCCCCGCCTGGGGCGGATGACCACGACCATCTTTAATGTGGCAGTTTTGGCAACCATTGGTATTGAATAAAGGTCCCAGTCCATCTCGCGCATCCGTAGATGCTGGCGAACTTACCCAAGGGTTACGAAAAAAACTGTTGCCGACGCTAAAATCGATGCGCTCACTCATCGGAAGGTTAGCGGCTGGCTGTGAAAAGGCATTCTGTCCTTCTTTGATAACAGTGGTACTGCCACCCGAGGTGCGTTCAAATGCAAGGCTGGAAGGAAGGTACAACGCGCTTATACACGCTGCACTGAGATAAGCAATGACATAGGGCTTCATAGTGTATCCTGACAAAGCAAAAAGCCCCGCTGAACGGGGCTTGTCTTTCGCGGCTAAATTAGAATTGGTGATCCGCGGTATCTGGGTTGAGGTTATCAATACCAATCAGTTTGGCAGCACGTTCAATGTGCTTGGTTTGATCAACCAGCGCAAAAATTGATTGATTAACTAACGCATTACCCTCGGTGTTGCCCGCGGCAATCAACTGGTCAAAATGCACGTTGTTTTGCTCAGCCGACACAACCAAGGTTTTGACTTGTTGGTGGGCTTTGTCGAAGCTCGCTTTGATCTCTTTTGCCGCTTGTGGGTCTTTTTCCGCAACCAGATCCAAAATCGAAGGGCCAGTCAGTTCACTACCATCCACACGCTGATAGGAGCCCGTCAGAACATTGTAAATACCTTGCTCGTTGTAAAAGTGCGAGTTGTGTGTGTTGTCTGAGAAGCAATCATGCTCATCTTCAGTTGAGTTCGCTTCCAGTGCCACTTTCATACGCTCACCGGCAAGCTCACCCAAAGACAGTGATCCCATACCAAACAGCATTTTACGCAAGCCATTTTCGCTTGAATCTGCCAGCAAAGTCGCACGATAGTTATCTTTGTTTCCTTCCGCCCATTGGTCGCGCATCCACGCTAAATCATCGACCAACAGATCGGCCGCCGCTTTCAGATAGTCACGACGACGGTCGCAGTTTCCGTGCGTACACGCTTCACCGTAGGCAAAGTCGGTGTAAGGACGCTCACCGGCGCCTGCTTGGGTGCCATGTAAGTCTTGCCCCCACAGCAAAAACTCAATCGCGTGATATCCAGACGCCACATTTGCTTCTGACCCACCCACTTCATTCAAACTTGCCAGCAAGTCAGGTGTGATCTCAGCAACGTCGAGCTTAGTGGCACCAATTTGAATGGACTGGTTAGCAATAATATTGGCCGTCGCGCCCGCATTACCTAATTCCGCTTGATATCCATCAGCAACATAATCAATCAGGCCTTCATCGAGTGGCCAAGCATTGAGTTGCCCTTCCCAATCGTCGACAATAGCGTTACCAAAACGGAAAACTTCCGATTGTTGGTAAGGTACACGCGCATCGAGCCATGCTTTTTTTGCTGCTTGAAGAGTTTGTTCAGAAGGTTTAGCAACAAACGCATCGATGGCCTGCTCTAACGCGATAGCTGTTGTGTGTGAATCAGCAAATACCGCATGAGCAACGTCAGCGTAATGCTCAACAACATCCTGCTGGGTCGCTGCCTGTGCACCTAAAGGTGCCGCAAAAAGGGAAAGCGCGATAAGATTACGCTTAAAAGGGGTCAGTTCCATAATGCCTTTATCCTTCGCTAGTGAGATTCAAATGGTTATGAGAACCATTCTCTTTTATTGGCAAGCGATTTTAAGCAATGTGTAACTGAATGCAACAATCAATTTGCGTTATTTCTCTTTATGTGATCGACCCATTATGCTTAGTGTTGAATACAACGGGTTGCAACACTGATCGGACCTGTTTGGCAGGAAAGTTTGTGACAAAGTAGTGCTTTTTGCACTGTGTCACTGAAAGAGCTAAAAATAACAATAAATTAGATTTAATTTGAACTCTAACGATTATAATATACTGAAAGACGGCGAGTTATTTCGCAGAGAAAAAAACCGTAAATCATCGTTTTTTCTCTAAATATCTTTGCACTACATCTGCTTGTATTGTAAGTTTCGCTCGCTGTTTTACTGGTGGAGGTTAATGAATGGAAAAACACGAAGAAGTCCTGGTCGCGCTGCGGCAAATAATCCGAGCGATTGACCTGCACTCACGCAAACTCAACAAAGTCTCTGGCATTACGGGTCCTCAGCTGGTTTTAATGCGTGCTATCAAAGAATTAGGTCAAGTGACCATTCGAAAACTGTCCACGCACACCAACATGAGCCAAGCCACTGCAACCACGATCCTTGATCGCTTAGAAAAGCGCGGATTGATTGTGCGGGTGCGCAGTGAGCTGGATAAGCGTAAAGTCCACGCGCATTTAACCGAGCAAGGTGAAGCGGCACTCGAGCAAGCGCCGAAACCTTTGCAAGAAAGCTTTATTTCTCGCTTCCAAAACTTGGAAGAGTGGGAACAGTCATTATTGCTCTCGTCAGTCCAGCGTGTGTCATCGATGATGAACGCTGACGATATTGACGCCGCCCCACTTCTTGAGGTGTCTGCGCTCACATCACACAACGCGCAACTTCAAGCTAAAAAATAGTCGCGACCCGGCAGGTAACAGGACGTCTCCACCGGGCAACCTGCCAGTTATGGCGTCACGAAAGCAAAGGATCATCGCTCTCGTCGCCATTCATACTTCCCCACACTATCGCTGATTTCACCCATTACGGTAATAAAAAAAGACGGCACCATGGCCGCCCTATTTGCTACTCTATTCGGCTATTCGCCGCTGCGTCTAAGGCACATTATGTCCTTTTGAGGCGACCCAAATGCGGTACCATTGTTCACGACTTAAGGTTAATGAGCGCGCATTGATCGCTGACTTAACGCGTTCAATATTCCCTGAACCAATAATAGGGAGCGGTGCTGACGGCAAACGCATCACCCACGCGTAAATAACTTGGTCGATGGTTGCTCCCAGCTCATCAGCAATGGCTTGTAAGGTGTCTCTCACGCGCTTAGCCTGAGCACTGTCACCATTAAACAATTCCCCACCCGCGAGGCAAGACCACGCCATCGGCTTAATCCGCAAACGTTGCAATTGATCGAGCGTACCGTCATGAATCACATCAAAACGCAGCGGGTTGATTTCAACTTGGTTGGTCACTAACGACTCATCGAGTCGTGATTGCAGTAAGTCAAATTGCGATGGAGAAAAATTCGACACCCCTAAGTGCTTCACTTTGCCGTGATGACGCAGTGTGGTGAAGGCTTCTGCTACTTCATCAGCGTCCATCAAGGCATCCGGACGATGCAGCAAGAGCACGTCTAAACGTTCAACGCCCAGACGTGATAATGAGTTATCAACAGACTGAATAATGTGACGATAGCTGGTGTCATAGTGGTTAATTTTGCGGGTTGGCGCCGCTTCACTGACCAATTTAATGTCACACTTCGAGACCACTTGAATTTTCTGACGGACACTCGGATCAAGCTTGAGAGCCTGACCAAATAAGGACTCACAGCGATAATCGCCGTAAATGTCCGCGTGATCCGCCGTAGTAATGCCAAGGTCGATATGCGCTTTAAGAAAGCTAAGGCGTTGTTGTGGCGTCATTTGCCAGTCATCAAGGCGCCAATAGCCCTGAACCAAAGGCGAAAAATATGGACCGACGGGCGAAATAGAAGTTGCCGTTAACTCAGACAAAACACGTCCTTAATGTCGAGGAGTGAGAATTTCATGCTAATCCGAACCGGATAAATCTACAATCTTTTCTCGTCTTATTTCCCGACGCAGTCACCTTGGTAGTTGGCAGTGTTCACTCCTCCCCCAAACGATGAGCAAATTATCATCAACACTTGGCAAACGGAAACAAGGTGGGTATCTTATTTCGCGCAAAGAACGCAAAAAGGAAGCGAAAATGCTTATTCGACGCATGGAGTTGCGTGATTGTGACGCGGTCAACACCATTTACAACTATTACATTTCGCAAACCGCGATTACCTTTGATCTGGTGCCTTGGCAAACGATCGAACGTGAACGTTGGTTTGCTCAGTTTGACACGTCATCTCGCTATCAGGCATGGGTCGCGGAGCAAAACAACGAACTTGTCGGTTTTGCATACAACACCGCCTTTAATCCCAAACAAGCCTATCTTATTTCCTCAGAAATCACGATTTATGTCGCTCACGATGCAGGTGGCCAAGGCATTGGTTCGCAACTGATGCAAACGCTACTCAATGGCATGCGTCAACAAGGCCTGCGCCGCACCTACTCTCTGATCACTTTGCCTAACCCTGCCTCATTGGCACTACATCGCCGCTATGGCTTTCAACAAGTCGGTCAGCTCAGTGATGTGGGTGAAAAGTTTGGAAAACTGCACAGTGTCGCCATGCTGGAATGTGATCTCACCCGTTAAGTGATTTTCTTCATCGGATAATTCTCTCCCACCTTGTCGCAGCAAGGTATCTTTTTACGCCGGGATAACGACGTCTCAGGTGTAACGCGCTCAACGTTTAGCAAACACCATTGATCACTTCACGGCGGAACCGGCCCACTAATCACGCCCTATGAACAAAAAGTGACAGAATACGTCACTTTTTGTCTGCGCATCGCATGAATATGTATCCTTAACTGTACATATCATTAATTTCACGCAAACACAGCATTTATTTCTGTGCACATTGACACTTTAGTATCTACCTTTTTCTCAAAGCAGTACGTGGAGTGTTAAGAATGAAAGTCAGTAAAAAAATAACCCTCGCCATTGTGGCAGCCTCATTAAGTTGTGTCATTATTGTTGCTGCCATTCTTGCGACAAGAACCATTTCACTGTCTTCTCAGTCACTCACTGCAAAAGTGAGTGACCAGCTCACCGCGATAAAAGAAGCCAAAAAATCGGAGATAGGAAACTATTTCCAACTGATTGGTAATCAAATAAAAACTCTGGCTAATTCAACAATGACCGAAGATGCATTGGCACAGTTTTCTTATGCATTTCAAAGCATTAATGATGAAATCTCTACATCGCCTCAAAAAGAAGCCGCACTAAAGCGATATTATACAGAACAGTTTTCTAATCAATATCAAAACATTAATGATGAGAGAACCAGTGCATTAGATAAATACAATCAATTAACTGAAACCGCAAAACGTCTTCAGCAAAGTTATATTAGTGAAAACACGCACCCACTGGGGAGTAAAGATGCATTAGCAAACGCAAATGATGGGTCAGTCTACAGCGAAATTCATGCCGTATTTCATCCTAACTTTCAGCACTATTTAAAAACCTTTGGTTATTACGATATATTTCTGATTGATAATCAAGGCAATATTGTTTACAGCGTGTATAAAGAGCTTGATTACGCCACTAATTTACTCAATGGTCCCTACGCATCGAGTGGTATCGCACAAGCGTATAAAAAAGTGCGCCAAGCGCCAAAAGGCGAGCTGGGATTTGTCGACTTTGCCGCCTACTACCCGTCTTACGACAGCCCTGCCTCATTTATTGCCAGCCCTGTGTATAAAAATAATAAACAAATCGGTGCCTTAATTTTCCAGATGCCGATTGAGCGCATCAGCCAAATTATTAGCAACAATGATAAATGGGCTGAATCAGGCATGGGGAGAACAGGCGAGCTATTTCTCGTGGGTCCTGACAAGCGTCTGCGTTCTGAGCCACGTCTGCTAACTGATGACAAAGATGCCTATCTTAGCCGGCTGCAAGCGATGGGCATAAATGAAGCAACAATCCACAAAATTGACTACCAGAATAGTGCGGCTGGTAAGCAACCCATCGACAGTGAAGCCGCATCCAAAGCATTAACGGGTCAGCAAGGGCTCATGACCCAGATGGGCTATCGCGGCAATGAGGTTATTGCCATCTATTCACCGCTCGAGGTGTATGGCATCACTTGGGCCGTCRTGAGCCAGCAAGATACGTCCGAAGCCTTGAGTGCTACCGCGCAGATTAGCGATGATATCCTCTATTCGACATTATTGACCGCACTGGGCTTGGCCGTGGTTGCATCGATCGCCGCGTTCTATCTCGGCCGCAGTATCGGCGCCCCCATTCTTGCCCTTGCCGATAAAATTCAACACATTGCAGCCAATAAGGATTTAACCATTCAGCTTGAGCTCAACGGTAAAAACGAGCTTTCACAGCTTAGCAATAGCCTCAATGGTATGTTTGCTAGCTTCAGAGACGTTATCCAGCAGACCCATAATGCGTCTTCATTACTGCTGCAATCCTCAAAGGATATCAGCACCGATATCGTCGATATGCGTGGTCAAATTGATGAGCAGGCACGCAACTCAAGCCAAGTCGCGACAGCTGCTACACAAATGGCGGCCTCGATTAGCGAAGTCTCTGAACATGCCAGTAATGCCTCTGAAGCCTCAGATAACATCACTCAATCTGCACAAGAAGGAAGCCAAATTGGTGATAACCTTGTCGCGAGGATGCAGCAACTTCAAAACGATATGTCCAATGCCACGCAGTCTATGGAGCAGCTGTCGCAAGAAAGTGAGTCCATTGGCTCGGTGCTTGATGTCATCCAAGAGATTGCAGAGCAAACCAACTTGCTGGCACTGAATGCGGCGATTGAAGCCGCGCGTGCCGGCGAGCAAGGACGTGGATTTGCGGTGGTCGCGGATGAAGTGCGCTCACTGGCAACACGCACGCAAGACTCGACGGAAGAAATCCGTAAAAAAGTCGAAGCACTTCAACTCGAAACACGCAAAGCGACGTCGGGCATCGAACAGGCGAACGGTGCTGTGCTTGAAAGTGTTGAGAACTGTACAGAAAACAATAATAAGCTCAGTCAAATCACTGAGATGATTGAACGTATCAACGAAATGAACATGCAGATCGCCACCGCCGCCAATCAACAGACTCAAGTGACCGATGAAATCAGTCAAAACGTTAATACCATGGCGCAATCGGCCGATCGCGTCTCAGAGCGAACCCGCAGTACTGAGGAAACAGTGACGCAGTTAAGTGAGCAGGCGACCACCTTGGAAAACACCATCAGCCACTTTAAAACCTAACCTCAACGCCACAAAAAAGGGCCAGCATCCTGCTGGCCCTGTTGTTTTTCAGTCTCGCCTCTAGCCGAGGACGGGTTCTTGCGCTAGCTCCCGGCGCTTTTCTTCACCGAAACCGCGTAATCCAACCACATGCACATGCTCTCGATCGTTGAAGATCTTACGCACTAGCTTGTACGTCGTGCCTTGCTCAGGACTGATGTTTTCCGGTGCCGCAATCAGTAGCTGCATATCAAGGCGGTGACATAGCTCAAACAGCGTCGAAATGGATTTAGCATCTAGGCGCGCTGCCTCGTCCAAGAACAGCAGACGACATGGGATCACATCTTTACCGCGCAAACGGCGTGATTCTTCTTCCCAGCTTTGCACCACCATCAGCAAGATAGCTTGACCCGTACCGATTGCTTCACCGGTCGATAACGCACCCGACTCGGCCTGCAACCAGCCATCCGTACCACGGTTAACCTCAATGCCTAATTCTAGGTAATTGCGATAATCAAGGAGCTCTTCTCCCAACACCTGTGGCGAACGTTGGCCCAACTCAATATGCGGGTTGAGGCGCTGGAACAGCTTCGCCATCGCTTCCGAGAAGGTGAGGTTGTGATTGCCAAACAAGTCTTGATGTTGCTCAGCATTCTCAGCCAAGCCCGCTAAGAGTTGTGCATGCGTCTCGCGAATCGACACATTCAAACGCACCCCTTTTACCTGACCAAAGCCAATATTTTGTAGGCCTTGGTTAAGCATGCGGATACGGTTTTGCTCTCGCTGAATGGTTTTACGAATGATGTTCGCCACCGACTCTGAGCTTATCGCCAAACGTTTTTCCCGTTGCGTCAGCTCTTCGGTCAAGCGCGCGAGCTCAACTTCCATCTCTTCAATTGCTTCGACAGGATCATCGGTGCGAATAATGTCGTGGCGAATACGCTCGCGTAAGTGCTGATAAACCGCGACATAAAAGAGTACCTTGCGTTCAGGACGACCAATGTCTTCCGATGCACGCAATGCGTCACGTAAGGTTTCATTGTCGGCGACCGCCAAACGCAACGCGCCCAATGATTTATCCGATAACGAACGCAATTCATCAGCCGACATATAGGCCATTTCGCGGCGATGCAGCTGTTTTTCCACACCGTTATCACGCGCAATACGCATCACCGTGCACCAGCCCGCTTTCGCATTCACCACAAATGTGCGCAAGTCTTGATATTGCTTCAATGACTTACGCAGGCCTTTAGTCAGCGATTTCACTTCCATATCCAGCGAAGTAATACCGCGTGAAAGCTGACTATGGCGCTGACGCGCTTGGTGTACCTGTTCATGTAAGGTGTCCCGGCGGACACGAGCACGTTCCATCGCATCATCGTCAGCCTGAACGCCCAACTCGGCTAACTCACGTTTAAATTCGGCGACGGTTTCTTGTTTCGCTTGGTGCGAACTTTTCAGTGACGCCAATACCTGATGATATTGATTCGTCTGTTGCTGAATATTTTTTAGTGCCTCGCGCTCACGCTGTCGCACTTGCTCCGCGGTTTTCAGTTTGCTTTTCAGTTGCTCATTCAACTCACTGCTTTGCGTGAGCATATCTGCCGCATCTTGATAGGCAAAGTGCGGACGACGCTCGGCTAAATCGGCGACCGCGAACACTTGCTGCTTAATCTGTTGCAGCTGCGCGTCTGCATCTTGGTATGCCTGCTCAAGCTTATCAAACTGCTCAGGATCAGCATCCAACGTCGAGAGTCGCGCTTCCAACTCGGTGAGGGTGTCACCGTGCTGCTTGATAAAGGCACTAGCCTGCTTTGCCGCTTCAACCCGCTGTTGAATCGCATCGATTTGACTGTCCAGATCGCTCTCAGCCAGCGCGCCAGCGCAATAACGGAGTTTGTCGAGGATCTGCAGCGCGTGCTGAGTCCGTTTGATTGCCTCGTCCGTTTGTTGCTGTTGCGCTTTGGCGTCTGCCAATTGACGCTGAATAGCCGAGCGCTTATCACGGCGCTGCTTGATGGCTAATTCGGGATCCGCCTCAAAAGCAACCGTTAAATGCTCGGCAATAAAGTGGCTAAACGCCTGAGACAAACGCTGTTGTTTTTGCACATCAAAAGATGCTTTGGCGTAGTCTTCGACCAAGGCTTCGCGTTGCTCGCGTAACGCCTCGAGACGGTACTCACGCGCTGCGCGACCAAACAAAGGCGTTTCAGGGAAGCGCGAATAACGCATTTGACGATCATTGAGGTGCACACACACCGCGCCAGAGAGTTCCTCGGCATCAAACACGCTGTCGTCAAACGCATCGGTATCACCTTCAATGACATACAGATCGTCTGGGCAATCGTCTAAGTCAGCCAGCTTTGCTTTCACGCCTTTTAAGTCAGGGACGACTATCGCGTGACGAGCCGGACCATACAGCGCACTGAAATAAGGCGCATCATCAAGAGTGATGTCGTCATAAATCTCAGAGAGCAAAGTACCCCCTAAGGTGTCCGCCAGCGCTTGCAACTGAGCATCATCACTGCCACCTGGCTGGGCAAGATGCTCGATCGCTTGCTCGACCTTGGTTTTTTGCGCCGCTAATTGATCGCGCGCTTGGGTACGTTCACGCACCTGCTCATGCGTCTCATGCATCGCCGCCATCACCGCTTGGCGATCGTGCAATGCTTGACCACTCTGCTCAATGAGCTTGGTCAGTGCGTCGTTGGCGGCTATCCATGCAGGTGCTTGTCCCTCTAACACACGAATTTCGTTTGCCAGTGCATCATCTTGGCGTTGATGCTCGCGAACCTGCTCGGCCTGTTGCTCGCGGGCTAACTGCAACTCATCACGCGTCGCTTGCTGCAATGCTACCGCCTGGTCGACCGCATCCGCGTTGGTCAGTGTTTCGTGAGTTACATCCTGATATTGACTCACCAGTGATTGTGCTTGCTCACGGTGCTGCTGACGTTGCAACAGCTCGCGCTGCTCATACTGTAGTTGATTCAGGCTATCGGCTAAATAACGACGCTCGCGGCCTTGTTCCACCCAATATTTCGCTTGCGTTCCGGCTTTCTCGCGCAGCGCATCCGACTCAATGCGACGTAATAACGTAAACGCATGATCAAATTGGCTCGCCGTCGCAGAAGCAAGGTCACGTTTGTGCTTCAAGGACAGCACGGTATCGGTTTGCTGCGCTTCTTCGGCTTTAAGTGTCTGCAACCGAGCACTGGCATCATCAGCCAGTAGCTCTTCATCGCCGGTCAGCGCACGGGCTTTTTCCAGCGCATTCACCGCTTGCTGGTATTGCAAAGAACGCGTCTGTTGCGTGTTCAATGCCTGTTGATAATCGGCCAATTGGCTTTTTAGGCTATCAACTTCTTCTTCGCTTTGCGCCGCTCGCAGTTCGGCCTCAGCTAATTGCTCAGCCGCCTCTTCCACCACCATGATTTGTTCTTCAAGGCGCTCACTCAACTCAAGTAAGTCTTCTTCATAGCGTTGGATTTTTTCTTGCTGACGTAACGCAGATTGCACTAACTGCAAATGATCGGATGCCGCTTGGTGGTCTTGTTCCAAGTGATCTTGGCCCGCTTCCAGCTCATCCAGCTCTTCTTGCATCGCGTGTGCTTGCGCTTGCTTTTGCTGCAATTCCGCTTGTGCACTGCCCAACTCGGCACGCAACGACAAAGCTTGTTCTAATTTGCTGCGTCGTTCGTTGGCATGGCGCATGTAGTCTGAGGCGACATAATGCGTCGCTTCGGTGATCAAGTGCTTGAACAAATCCCGATCACGCTGGGTCAGTTTGATCGCTTCCAGCGTCATCCGGTTCTCTTTTAAAGCGACTTCCATATCTTGGAACGCTTTTTTCACGCCGCCGTTTTGCGGCAACAAATAATCGCGTAACGATTTGGTGATGGCACTTGAGATCCCGCCGTACAAGGACGCTTCAATCAAACGATAGTATTTGCCGCGATCTTGCTGAGTGCGCAGCTTTTTCGGCAGTACGCCAAACTCAAACATCTGGGCGTGATAGTCGGTGACCGAGTTAAACGCCTTGAAATGCGCGGTCTCATAGCCTCCGGCTGCCTCTTTCACTTCATTTAATTGACGAACACGAGCCTGCCCATTAGCCAGTGTTTCTACCAATACCTCAGTCGGGGTCACGTGTGAGGGCAACCCTTGAATGACGAAAGGTTTAATATCGACTTTTTTGTCTCGCCCTGCGACTTGCTGCAAACGTACCGCAAATAACACTCGTTGCTGACGGGAATTCACCACATCCAGCGCGGCATAACACGACCCCGGCTGCAACTTACCGTGTAGCCCTTTGTCTCGTGAGGCACTCGAGCTGCCCGCTTCCGTGGTATTTCGGAAGTGAAGCAAGGTTTGGTCGGGAATCAAAGACGTGATAAACGCCGCCATCGTGGTTGATTTACCGGCACCGTTACCACCAGAAAGCGTGGTCACCAAGGTATCGATATCAAAGGTTCGAGCAAAAAAGCCGTTCCAGTTCACCATGGTGAGTGATTGATATTTACCGCGTTGGCTCATGCTGTCTGTTCCTCAGTTGGTTGGGATTG
Source organism: Salinivibrio sp. IB872 (assembly GCF_001995345.1). Lineage (NCBI taxonomy): Bacteria > Pseudomonadati > Pseudomonadota > Gammaproteobacteria > Vibrionales > Vibrionaceae > Salinivibrio > Salinivibrio sp. IB872. The sequence goes on from NZ_MUFO01000012.1 coordinate 53,330, forward strand.
GGTAGACGAATCCTCTTCATGCAGATCGTCGTCCAAAAAGCTGGATTGGATATGCTCTTGGGTATGCACTACCGCTTCACCATCGCGGATCAGGCGCAATTGTGCATCCTGCATGTCTTCTCCAGTGCGCACATCGGCGCCAAAACGGAACGTAGCTTCGCTGACACGGAACTTGTGCCCTTCACCAATTGGAATGATCATGCCTAATCGGCGCAGACGGCGCAGTGAGGTTTTGACTTTGTCGAACAGTTTGTCACGATCTAAGTCAGAGCCGCTGGCGCGATGTGTAACCAGCTTCATCAGCTTTTTCTCATCGGCAAGCGCCATCAGTTCGTCAAAGAGCTCTTGGGTGGTGAAAATCCCTTCTTGCGCCAGTCGCTCTGGGCTGAGATAAAGAAAACACAAGACTTTGCCCACCAGCATATCTAGCTCAGACAGAACACTGCGGCGTATCAGACTGGTTGAGCGAGGGCGCAGGTAAAAGAACCCTTCTGGGGCACGCACTAATTCTGCGTTGTACCGCTGGTAGAAAAGATTCAGCTCTTGCTCAAACTCAACCAACAACGCATGGTTATCCAAATCTTCACTGGCAATATGGCGGCCAGCACGCAAAGCGCTATCCAACGCCGGAAACAGTGGATTAGCGATCGCTTTTGCTAACCCTTCAGGCATTGGCATTTCAGTATTTATCGATGACATTCGCTTGTACCTTGGCTCCAAAGTCATTAATGGCCTGCCAGTCAGGCTGGATCGCGTTAAAGTCGGACTGGGAATAGCCCATCCGAACCGCTTGGTTGATCACCAAACGCGCGAGATCAAAGTGGCGGGCTTGCGGGTGCTCGGCCAGATAAGATTTCAGGACGTCGCCCAAGTTGATGGCTTGGCCGGTTTGACGGTGACGCTGCAGCATCTCAGAGACTTGACGTGATAGCGCATCATCCACCACCGTCAGCTCTTCAAATTCAACCTCTGCAGGCATTTCTCCCGTTACTTCATCGTCACGTAGCACTAAGGCTTCATCACGGGTGTCGCGGAGTCGCTCTGCATCGGCATAGGTCAAAAACCAAGGCGCATCGAAAAAGTCACTCACCGATTGACGTAACCGCTGGCTGAATGCGCGGTTTTTATCCATGTCGATGGCGGTACGAATAAACTTGTGCACATGACGGTCGTAGCCGATCCACAAGTCAATTGCTTGCTGCCCCCAGTTGATGATCCGGTCGAGTTTCATTTGCAGGCTGTAAACCATCGCATCCACGAAGTCGAGATCATCACGCGAGCGCACCACTTCTTGAATCTCGAGCAATTGGCTTTGTAAGTTATCTCCCGCGGCTTGCAAGGTGTCTTGCAACTCGCGCAGCGTGCTCGAGGTTTCATTGAGCAAGTATTCACAATTGGCGATCGCAGCCTGCCAATCTTGCGTCAGCAGCGCAGCAATATCATCTTTCACTTGCTGTTGCTGCTCGTCCATCACGCGCTGATTGAGGTCGATGCGATCAAAAATTTCGGCTACCGAGTATTTCAACACGCCATACACGTTGTGGCGCCAAAACTTCGCATCGCCGTCTTGCATCGCTGCACTGCGGGCTTTTTCAATTTCATCCGCCACCATCGATAATTGCACCGACAACTTCAATGCTGAATACTCGCGGTGGCGCGCATAATAATCTGCAATGCCCATCGCCAACGGCGTTAAGCGATAAATGCTATCGCCCTCGGTCATTTCACTCGTAAACCGGCTCAGCAAACGGGCTTGTACCATTTCATTGATGGCGTTGTTGGCGCGAAAGGCAAGGTTTCCCGCAGAGCTATCACCCGACGCGGCAAACTGTTCGCTTACGATGCGGAAGGCATCAATCAATTCACCTTCGCTTAGTTCATCTTCGAAACGTTCTTGGCTCATTACCGTAATGGCCAATAAAAACGCCAATCGCTCCGGCGGCAAGTTAAGTGAAAAGCCACCTTGCTTCACCCAGTTGACCAATTCGGGCACTGTCTGAGCGTCGTCTGCCCGCGTCAGGGTTGATTGGGCCTGATCACTCATCCGTTGTCCTTGTTGTTTTCATCATTTCTCATCTTATTCTGCCTTCTGTGCCCAGACGTGAATGTAACGTCCTAGCGACACAAAGGGTTCTTCGCGGCATAGCTGCTGTTCTAGCGCCACTACTTGTTCAAACGTAAAGTCACCGGTACGCGTATCTCGCATGTAATCATGAAACGTGCGCACTCCGGTTTTGCCCTTAATCTCGCATCCTGCTTGCGTGATCCATTGATACACGTCGTTAGGCATTAAGCCTTTCGTCGGCTGCAGTTTGAAGCGTTTTCGGTGCGGCATCCCCGCCTGAACATGGCTTAAATTGCCGCACACTAAATTCTTAAAGAGTAAGCCGGTCTGGTTATAAAACATCACCGATGCGAAACCGCCGGGCTTTAGCAACGTCAATAACGTCTTTAGCACCTGTTCTGGATGCTCTAGCCACTCCATCACCGCATGAAACAAAATCACATCCGGTGCAGTGGTCAAATGTTCGCCGATCGCTTGCACGGGGGCGTGAACCAGCTGATACTGCGAGAGTAAGCCTTGTTGTTCAATCTCCTGTCGCGCTAAGTCGAGCATTTGCGAAGAGAGATCACACAAAGTGACCCTGTGACCAAGCGCCGCCAATGGCTGCGATAATGGCCCAACGCCGCCACCTGCATCTAGAATATGCAGAGGACGACTGTCATCGTCAAAATGGCGCAAAATCTGTTCAATGTCTTGCCAAACTACTGCTTGGCGGATTTCGCCTTTGCCCGATCCATAAATGTTTTTAACAAATTTGTGGGCAATGTCGTCGAAATTTCTGTCCTCAGTCACAATGGCATTCGTTATCATTGAATAGTAAGAAGGGCATATTTTGTCACAAGCCTTACGTTAATAAAGGTTTATGGCACTATTTGTGCCTCGTTTGACTATATTTCGGGCGACATTGCATGTTTGAATTAAAAAAACTGATCTCAACCTTGATAATGCCCTTGCCCGCGCTGTTGTTGTTGGGTCTTTTCGGGCTATGCCTGCTTTGGTTCTCTCAGCGTAAAAAGCTGGCATCATTTGTTATCTTAGGGGCATTTTTAGGTATCTTTCTCGCGTCTTTCCAACCCGTCGCCTCTGGACTGCTTCGGCCGCTGGAACGTCAATATCCCGCCTTTCTCCCCACGGATAAACCCGTGGATTTCGTCATGGTGTTAGGCAATAGTCATGTAGTTGATGACGCATTGCCACCCACCTCCGAGCTCTCACGTACCGCGCTGATGCGCTTGGCTGAAGGTATACGCATCCATCGGATGTATCCAACCTCCAAACTGATTTTATCTGGTTATGATCACGGATATGAAGTGAGCCACGCCAGAATGTTGGCGAGAGTGGCCATGGCTCTGGGCGTTAATAAGAACAGTATTCTGTTACTTGAAACCGCCAAAGATACATGGGAAGAAGCCTATCAAGCGGCATCTGTCGTAGGCAGTAGTAACCTCGTGTTAGTCACCTCTGCCTCTCACATGGATCGTGCCTTGTATGAATTTCGAAGCGCCGGGCTTGACCCTATCCCTGCCCCAACCAATTTTATGGCGCAAAAAGAAATCAAACAGCCGTGGATTAAGTACAGTCCTCGCGCACAATACTTGGAACAATTTGAGCGTTATTGGCATGAACGGTTAGGCCAAGCATGGCAAAGGCTGCGCGATCTAATCGCCCAGCCGAGCGCATAAAAGGTAACAAAAAGCCGCGATAGCTATCGCGGCTTTTTTATTGGGGCTCAAACGCACACGGTTACGACGCTAAGTGCGCGCGTACCGCCTCTAAATCCGCTTGGGTATCCACACCGTGTGGCGGTGTTTCACTGGCCACATCAACATGAATTTTCTCACCATGCCAGAGTACGCGTAACTGCTCCAGTGACTCGATTTTTTCCAAAGGACTCGGTGTCCAATGGATGTACTGGCTGATAAATCCAGCGCGATAACCATAAATACCAATATGGCGCAGTAATGACTCAGGAACCTGCGGCGAGTCCTCACCAAAATGCTCCCGATCCCAAGGGATGGTGGCGCGACTAAAATACAGCGCAAAGCCTTGATGATCGGTGACAACTTTGACCACATTAGGGTTGAAGACCTGCTCCGGTTGGTCAATCGCAACCGCAAGAGTCGCCATCGGCGCTTGTTGGTATGTGTTCAGGTTGTCCGCAACTTGCCGGATCACCGCCGATGGGATCAAAGGCTCATCACCTTGGACGTTGACGATAATGGCATCATCCGCAAACCCATAGGTTGTCACAACTTCAGCTAATCGTTCAGTCCCAGATTGGTGATCATCTCGGGTCAAGCAGACTTCACCACCGAAAGCCTCGACGGCAGAAACAATCCGTGCATCATCCGTCGCAACGATGACTTGTTTGGCACCAGCGGCTTGAGCGCGCTCGTAAACGTGTTGGATCATAGGCTTTCCGCCGATATCAGCGAGTGGTTTTCCCGGTAATCGGCTTGAGCCATAGCGCGCGGGGATCACCACATAAAAGTCTGTCATCCCTGAACCTCTTCCAATGACATATCACGTGCTTCAGATTCGAGCAGCACCGGGATCCCATCTTCAATCGGATACGCAACACGGTCGAACTTACACACGAGTTCATTATTTTCTTTATTGAAGTAGAGCTTACCCTGACAAGAAGGACAAGCCACAATCTCAAGCAGACGGTGATCCATAAGTTTCCTTTAATTTTTATGCTTTTTCAGGTGGTGAAGCTTTTCTAGCACATAGTTTGCCGCTGTGTCAGGGAGTTTCGCTGCCACAGGCAAATACCACCAATTGTCTTGAGCAATGCCTTGATATTTCACAGCATCTTTTTCGGTCATCAATAGATGTTGCCCCTTTGCGGCTAAACTGTCTAGCGCTTCGGCACTCAATGATTGATGATCTTGCACCGCTTCACTGTGTACCGGGGTCACACCCATTTTTTGTAAGGTGGCAAAAAAGCGTGGCGGATGACCTATGCCCGCCATCGCGACCACCTCAGGGAGAATCGACACCTGACAACGTTGGCCACTACGTAAATTCACCGCTTCGGTCGGTACCAATGTCATCGGCCACTCCCCTTGGTGCGGCTCACCTCCATTGTTGACCACCATATCCACGGTATCGAGACGTGACGTCTGCTCGCGCAATGGTCCTAATGGAATATAGTGCCCGTTTCCGAATCGACGCTGACCATCCACAATCACAATTTCGAGGTCGCGATCGAGCCGGTAGTGCTGCATACCATCATCCGTAACCACTACATTGACGCCCTCATCGAGGAGTCGTTTAACTGCCGCGCTACGATCCGGGTCAACACAAACAGGCACTTGAGTACGGCGGGCAATCAAGACCGGCTCATCACCGGCCACGCGAGGAGAGGTTGTTTGCGACAACAACAATGGATACTGTTCCGACTTCCCCCCATAGCCACGTGATACCACTCCGGGACGGTAGCCTTGGGCCTTCAGTTGCTCCACCAGCCAAACCACAAACGGCGTTTTGCCATTGCCGCCGATCATGATGTTACCCACCACAATCACAGGCACGGGCGCGCGATAACTGGGGGCTTTACCACTCAGATAGCGCTGACGACGATAGCGTGCCACCGCGCCAAATAGCTTGCTGATGGGCCACAAAGGGGCGGCCCAAACCGGAACATCTTCACGAAACCAAAGTTTTTCAACCATGGTCAGTCACCAAATTGAATACGGTGCAACTGGGCATACGCACCGTCTTGCTCTAACAGCGCCTGATGGTTACCACGCTCAACAATTTCACCTTCATCCACAACGAGAATTTGATCCGCATCCTCAATCGTGGATAAACGGTGCGCAATCACCAACACAGTGCGGTTTTTTTGCAACTCGTCCAATGCTGCTTGAATGGCGCGCTCAGATTCAGTATCCAATGCCGAGGTCGCTTCATCCAAGATCAGTACTGGTGCGTTACGCAGCAGCGCACGAGCAATGGCAAGGCGTTGACGCTGACCGCCTGATAAGCTGACGCCATTCTCACCAATAATGGTGTCATACCCTTCATCCAATTCACGAATGAAGTCGTCTGCATACGCTAGTTTTGCCGCCTCAATGATCTGCTCACGGGTGAACTGATCTTCGGCTGCATAGGCGATGTTGTTGGCGACCGTGTCGTTAAACAGGTGGACATTTTGCGAGACCACCGCCACATGTTGGCGCAGATTGGCCAGCTTATATTCATCAATGGGCACGCCATCCAATGTGATGGTGCCACTGTCGATGTCATAAAAACGCGTTAACAGATTGGCAATGGTACTTTTGCCTGAGCCGGAACGTCCCACCAGCGCCAAGGTTTGCCCGGCAGGTAATTCAAAGCTGACATTGCGAAGCGCAGGCGCTTCTTTGGATGGATACGTAAAGACGACATTGTCCACCTGAATATCGCCCTTCACACGATCCGCTTCATGCTCACCGGTATCTTTTTCGGTGTCGAGTTCCATCAGATTGAACAGGCTGTGACACGCTGCCATGCCTCGTTGGAACTGCGACGTGACGTTAGTGAGGGATTTTAGTGGACGCATCAAACCAAACATCGCACCGAACACCACTGCAAACGTACCGGCAGTTAGCTCGGAGCGAATCGCCTCGGTATTCGCCAGTACCAAGACCACGACCAGCGCCATCGAGGCAATCAGCTGGATCACTGGGTTAGCAATAGCTTGAGCAGAGACCAGTTTCATCGTTTGTTGGCGCATGCGATTACTGACTTTATCAAAGCGCGCTTTTTCAACGTCTTGGCCACCGTAGCTCAGGACAACTTTATGTCCTTTCAGCATTTGTTCTGCCGAGCTAGTGACGGACCCCATGGCATCTTGCATATTTGATGAGATACGACGGAACCGTTTCGACACCACGCGAATCGAAAACGCCACCACAGGCGCGATAACCAACAAAATCGCAGATAGCTGCCAGCTCGACCAAAACATCAGTATCATCAAACCGAGAATTGACGCTCCCTCACGAACTAGGCTCACTAAGGCACTGCTTGTCGCCGATGCAACCTGTTCGGAATCATACGTGATACGAGAGAGCAAGGCGCCGGAGGATTCTTGATCGAAAAAACTGACGGGCATTTTCATAAAGTGGTTAAACATGCGTCGGCGCATGGTCATCACCACATTCCCTGATACCCATGACAAGCAGTAAGCGGAGACAAAACTAGACAGCCCGCGAACTACCATCAATACCACGAGATAAACGGGCATCCATTTGAGGAAATCCCCCGTCACGTCATCATAGGTAAAACCTTGATCGAGGAGTGGCTTGAGCATGGAGAGCATGAGGGTATCACTGGCAGCATTGATAACCAGTGCGACAATAGCAACGATCAAGCCAAGCTTATAGTTGGCGATGTATGGCCAGAGTTGCTTAAACGTCTGCCAGGTCGTTTTATCTTGATATTCGCTCATTAAAATCGTTTAGCTGTGTAAAACAGACCGGCATTCTACTCTTTTACCCGCCGTCGTCCAAATTTACCGGTCGCCGTTCAAACAGCGTCCGATACCATTGCCCTTGATGGTCACGCCGCCACCGTGTCATTTGCCATCGACCCTGGCGGCGCTGAAAACGCAATTGGCCATCTTTCGCAGTATCTAACCACGTGATCCCTGCTTGCTGATAACGCTCGCGAACAGCTACCGCTGGCAATCCCCACGGATTAAATAACCCGGTAGACGCCACCACCCAGTGCGGTGATACCGCGGTTATCCAAGGCGGTGACGATGACGATACACTACCGTGATGGGGAACAAGCATAATGTCGCTCTGCACAGCTTCGCGACGCTCTAAACGCGCCAGCAATGCCAACTCCCCCTTTGATTCAATATCGCCGGTTAGCAATATACTGGTGCGTCCATCACTGACCCGCACCACACAAGAGTCATTGTTACCCGCACGGTCCACTTGTCTCGGCGGCCAAAGCACGTTAAACCTCAACCCTTGCCAATCCCACCTGGCGCCTCTCTGACAGGGTAAATAACCACGTCTTTTCTCACTGGCCCGCTGCCAAATCGGTTGAAAGCGTTCGGTGACATACCCTGCTCCACCATCATGGTCACTGTCACCATGGCTTAAGAGTAGGCCATCGAGTTGATCAATGCCTCGTTGCTCAAGGATCGGCGTAATCACCGCTTGCGCGATCCCGCCTACTTGCCATCGGTTTCCGGTATCATAAAGCACCGCTCTGCCGTTTTTAGTGATTAACACCGCTAAGCCATGCCCTACATCGAGCACATCCACCTGCCAGTCGGGCAATGGTGGCGCACGCCATGCAAAACCAGTCGTCACCAATACCAATAAAAGCGACGTTTGGCGGTGCCAACGCCAACTCATTATCATCCAACATCCCCCTGCCACCAGCAAAGACCACAACCACGATAACGGTGGAGGCTGCAGCCAGGCTTGGCGGGCAACGTCGGCAAGCCATATCACTGGCGCTAGGCTCAAATCGGCCGCTTGCCAAATAAATGTCGCGACGGTACTGCCCGCTATGAACTGAGCAACCAGGGCGACAAAGACCAAGGGCACCGTAAATATTCCCACCCAAGGAACAGCAAAGAGATTTAACGGCGTGGCGGCGGCGCTCACACCAGAAAAAAAGCCCAGTTGCAGAGGCAACATGCCTATCAAGAGAACGAATTGAATAAACACCAGTTGCTTGCCCCGCCAAATCATACGGGCATAAGCTGTGGCCGGAAACTCTCGCCAACGAGGTAGCGAGTAATGCGCGAGGCACAGCGCTGACACTGCGGCAAACGACAGCCAAAAGCTCAACGAAAAACCAGCAAAAGGGTCGCGCAATAACACAGCCAGTAAAGTGATTTGCAACAAGGTACTGGGAGACACCTGTGCCCCCATGCGCTTTGCACTGGCATAGATAAATAGGGCAATCAAGGCGCGCTGGGTGGGCAACGCAAATCCTGCCAACGCGGCATACCCTAAAGCAACCAGCATAGCGCTATAGAGCGGCCACCAAAGGGTGAGTCGCCATTCGGGTAGCAGCAAGCGGATCGCCCAGCCTACTTGCCACCCCAACGCAAACGCCAGCCCAATATGAAGCCCAGAAATAGCCATCAGGTGAGCAAGACCACTGTGCGTCAAGATCTGCCAATCTTCATGGGTCAGCCATTGCCGCTCTCCCAAACTTAGCGCCAGTAAATAGCGGCCATAACGCAAAGGCTCAAGCACGGGGGACAGTGCATTTAAGACTGATTGCCGCCATGATGGTGTGTGGGTGAGCTGCTCGGCGTTTTTGAGGCTGGCTTTGCCATGAATCCGTCGCGCCACAAAGTAACGCTCTGCATCAAAGCCCGCTTCGTTTAAGCGTCCATACGGCGACTTAAGTCTGACAGTGAGTCTCCAACGCTTACCTTGTTGCGGAAAAGGAGGCGATTGCCAATAAAGGCGAACACGAACTGAACGAAAAGGCGGTAGTGGTTTATCATTAATTTTATCAACGTCAAAAATAATCGATTGTGGGCCGGCTTTGGGACTAAAAAGGCTGCCCACAGAGCCAGATATTGTAGTATCCTCTGTGCTAGAAATGATGTGGATCACGTCTGCTTGGTATAAGGTTGCGGATAATACAGCCCAAGTGAGCCCTAACGCGCTCCCCGCGAGCCACCACAGGCGCTTTTTCCACCCAAAACGAAACACAATACACGCAATGAAACACGTCCAAATCGGTGGCAGACTGGGCCACCATGGCAGCGATAAAATCGCCGCGGCCAAGCCGAGCGTGAATGTCAGCTTCATCGCGTAACATCCAGGTAAATTAAGCAGGTATGCCCAAGAAGTTTTTTCAACGCTACATGCCAAAACGCGAGGCATTGCGCGATAACAAAGCACTGCGCGTGTTTGGAAGCCTGTTGCACGACCCTAACCTGTGGTGCTTGAATCGTCGCTCCGCATCGGGGGCGTTTGCGGTCGGTTTGTTCATGGCATTTGTCCCTTTGCCCAGTCAGATGATCATGGCGGCGGGACTGGCAATCTTGTTTGGTGTCAATCTTCCTTTGTCGGTCGCTTTGGTCTGGATCAGTAACCCCATTACCATGCCCGTGCTTTTCTATCTCGCGTACAAACTCGGCGCGTGGATGATGAAGACACCGCCCTATCCCTTCCATTTTGAGCTCTCTTGGCACTATTTGGTTGAACAAATGGGCCACATTGGACCGCCTTTCTTTCTCGGCTGTATGACCAGTGGTTTGGTGCTCGCCGTGATTGGCTATTTTGCCGTCAGAGGCATTTGGCGCTATTCCGTGGTAAGAAGCTGGCAAAAACGTAAACTTCGTATTCCGAAAAAGTTAAAAGAAGTACTGCCGAAGCCGAATAAACCCTCTTGATATTCACGGTGATATCAGGCAACGCTAAAACGGTAAGAAAGGAAAACAAGCCGCTAGAGGGCGCATTGCGACGCAGTCATCATCCGGCATTATCAAAACGTAAAACCACCCCAAAATTGTCGAGACAGATCGAAAAAGGGCCAGTACTCATACTGGCCCTTTTGGTAATTGCTTGTAGTAGCTGGCGCGCTAGCTAGCCACTATTTTGCACTCAATACCGCTGCTGGCTGCAACTGACACGCGCGACGCGCTGGATACCAAGCGGCCAATAAGCTGAGGAGCATCGCGGTTAAACTCACCACCACCACATCCGACACGCGTAACTCACTGGGTAGGAAGTTAATAAAATACACATCACCGGAGAGAAAACGGTGACCCACAACCTGCTCTATCCATTGGATTAAGTGGGTTAAATTGCTTGCCAGCAATACCCCCAGTACACTGCCAATCAGGCTCCCCAACGCACCGGCGAATAGCCCATACCAAACAAAAATCCGTCGTATCAAGGTATCGCCTGCTCCCATCGTACGCAGAATCGCGATATCAGCAGCACGGTCTTTCACAGACATCATCAGCGTCGACACCACGTTAAAACAGGCCACCCCAATCACCAAGACCATGACGAGATACATAATCGAACGCACCAAATGGATATCGCGATACAAATAGCCAAATTCACTGGTCCAGTCTTTCATGTACACATATGCAGAGAGTGTCTGACCGACTTCTCGCACAATACGCCGAGCCTCCAATACAGGCTCGACTTTGAGTGAAACTCCTGTGACAGCATCACCCAGCGCCATCAATTGCTGCGCATCGGATAGGCGCATCAACGCCAACGCATGATCTATCTGTCCGCCAAGCCGTAACAATCCACCCACTTGCATTCTCACTCGCTGAGGTGAACGCAACTTTAAGCTCGCATCCGCCGCGGGGATCATCACCGTTAACCAATCGCCTACCTTCACGCCTAAGCTATCGGCGACACCTTGCCCGAGCACGATATTTGATTGCCYCGMTGGCAAACTGTCCCAACCGCCATCAATAAACGCACCAATGCGACTCACGGCCGATTCGTCGCTCGGTGAAACGGCACGGATCTGGGCTGGCTTAAGTGCACTGCCATGTTCCATTAACACAGTCATTTCCACGTACGGTGCGGCAGCCACCACTTGAGGATGCTGCAAGGCTTGGCGCTTTACTTGCTGCCAATCGTCAAGCGGACCATTCACGCCAAACACTTGCGCATGCGGCACCACAGAGAGCACGCGCTGATTAAGCTCACGCTCAAAGCCATTCATGGCCGATAGACCGACAATAATGACCATCACACCGATGGCAATGCCAATCACCGATGACAACGAGATAAATGAGACCAACCGATTACGCTGGCGAGCACGACTAAAACGGCGTCCAATAGCTAACGACAGTGGTTTCATTGCCCCTCCTCAGTGGCACTCACAGCAAGCAGTTGGCCATCTTGCATTCGCACTTGGCGGTCAAGTTTGGCTGCCAGCTCACTGTCATGCGTCACCACGAGAAACGCCGTCCCATGTCGTGCATTCAACGAACGCATCAAATCATAGATCTCCAAAGCTGTCGCATGGTCAAGATTCCCCGTCGGTTCGTCTGCGAGAACCAGCTTAGGATCGTTGACTAGCGCACGCGCGATCGCAACACGCTGACGCTCGCCTCCCGATAACTCAGCAGGGCGGTGGGATAAACGATGGCCCACGCCGACCGCATTCAGCATCTCCGTAGCCCTTGCTGTGGCCGTTTTGCGTGCAACTTTGTTGATCAGCAGTGGCATCATCACATTTTCAAGCGCAGTAAAATCGGCCAGTAGGTGATGAAACTGATAAACAAATCCAAGCGCTTGGTTTCTTAGCTGCGCTTGTTGGTTCGCAGACATTTGGCTAATCGCTTTGCCCTCAAAATACACCTCACCCTCGCTCGGTGTATCAAGCGTGCCCAAGGTGTGCAGCAAGGTACTTTTGCCTGAGCCAGACGAGCCGACAATCGCCACAAGCTCTCCCGATGCAATGGCCAGAGACACCTGATTCAATACATGAATCGCCTGACCACCCTCTTGATAGGTTTTACTGATTTGGTGACAGGACAACAAAGACTCATTCATAACGCAGTGCCTCAGCAGGTTGAACAGATGCCGCTTTAAAAGCAGGGAAAAGGGTCGCTAACGTGCTCAGCAAAATAGCCAACACCATGACCATAACGACGTGAATTGGATTGACGACCACGGGAAGCGCAAGGCCATTGCCCAGCAAACTCACCCCAAACAGGGCCATGATTTCATTAATATAGAGAGACGCAAGTACTCCCAATACGCCCCCGACCAATGCGCCCAATAACCCACTGAGTGAGCCTTGAGCGATAAAGACAGCAACAATATCGCGATTTTGCATGCCTAAGGTTTTCAAAATGGCAACCTCGGCTTGCTTCTCCATCACCACCATGATCAAGGCAGCAATAATGTTGAATGCAGCGACAATAATGATCAGACTGAGCATTAAGCTCATCATGTTCTTTTCCATCTTCACCGCTTGAAAAAGCTCGCCCCGCCAGACGCGCCAATCTTGCCACGCTGCACTCTCTGCCATCGGTTTGAGATCCGTTATCGCAAAGGGATCGTCAAGGAAAAGACGTAAGTCTTGCGCTTGCTGCGGCGGAATACGCATTAAACGCGCGACATCATGGATATTAGCCAGCATCAATTGATTATCGACATCGGTCCCGGTGTGAAAAATGCCCGCCACGGTGAATAAGCGCTGCGCAGGGATTCGCCCAATCGGGGTAAATTGGCTCGCACTGGTGACCATCACTCGCACCTGATCGCCAACACGTAAACGTAAATTACTCGCCATCGCTCGGCCAATGATGATTTGATAACGGCTCTCGGCTAACGCTTGAATATCTCCTTGTAATAAATGGTCTGCCAACGGCTCATAAGCGGTTGGGTCAACCCCTTCTAATAAACCTGCACTCAGCCCTGTTCGGCTTTGTAACACCGCCTCTGTGGTTTGAATGGGAGCCGTCGCCACCACATGTGGCCATTGTTCAACGCGGTTTTTTACCGATGCCGTTTGTCCGTCCGCGATGACCGCATGCGGTAGTGCGCCTAAAATGCGGCCTTTTAACTGGGCTTCAAAGCCATTCATCACCGATGACACGGTGATCAAAGCGAGCACACCAATGGCAATTCCTGCAGTAGACATAGACGACACAAATCGCCCAAAACGATCGGCCGATCGGCCGCGCAAATACCGCAAGCCAATAAACACCGATAAGGGTTGATACATAGTGCACCTAGCTTATTGTTTTGATTCGCTGCAAAGCATACCTGCCTGAGCGAATGTCGCCAAGTTTACACACCGATTTGACTGAATATTGACGAATACTGCCCAGAAGCGCACGTTGACGCCCGATAAGGCGGTCTTGAAACTTTACCTAACGCGACGGGTGCGTGATAATCATCAAATGACTGCAAGATAAGGCACAGTGATGAGCCAAGACGAGTATTTTTCTGTAAGAGCCGCCATACGCATCAATGTTGAGCCGCTTCAAGATAGCCAAGCCCAACCCGATGCGGATGCATTTATGGCGGAAATCCCCGCGCCCTTTCGGGTTGCAAGCCAATGTGGCCAAGTCGATAACGCGGTTGAAAAAGAGTTACAATCTCTTGAGCCGGACGATGCCTCAGCACTGTACCGTATCTTGCAAGCGCAAAACGAAAAGATCACTTTAATGATGGGCTATATGCTCAGTCAGGAAGACGATCCCACGCAGCGCTTCACCACCCATACATTCGGCGCAAGCAGCTTTGCCTATCTAAGCCCTGCGCCGTTAAAGCACGGCGATCATGCGCGTGTGAAGCTGTTTCTTAATTTTCCACCCACAGCGATTTATTGCTATGGCGTGGTCACCCACTGTGAAGAAAAAGCGCCTGACGGTGACCATCCACCCCAATATTTGATCCAAATCCAGTACACACGCTTATTGGAAGACGACCGAGACACTCTGATCCGCGCCGCCTTACATCATCAGCAAAAGCTTTTGCGAAAGCGCGCACTCAACCGAAAGAAATCAAGCAGTTAAATTCATGACTCAACAACCGCTTTACACGTTTACCCTTCCCCGTGGTGCGGGTGACGTCAAACACCTAGGCAACTTAACGGGTGCGGCGTTACCGATTGCCGTCGCCAACATTCGCCAGCAACATCAGGGACCCATTTTTTTGTTGGTGCCCGATAACCAAACCGCGATTCGTTTGCAGCCCGCTATCAGCCAATTCACCGAGGGGCAGTGCGATATTTTTCCCGACTGGGAAACCTTGCCTTATGACAGCTTTTCGCCCCATCAAGATATTATCTCTGCACGACTGGCGTGCCTGTATCAACTGCCAACCCAAGGTGACGGCGTACTGATCGCACCGGCGAGTACCGCCTTACAACGTGTGACGCCGAAGCAATTTCTCCATCAGCATGCATTAATGGTGAAAAAAGGGGACGTCCTGTCGCTCGAGAAGCTGCGCGACCAGCTAACGGATGCCGGCTATCGCCATGTTGACCAAGTCATGGAGCACGGTGAATTTGCCAGCCGCGGTTCGATCCTTGATTTATTTCCGATGGGCAGTGATGAGCCTTATCGCATCGACTTTTTTGATGATGAAGTGGACACGATTCGCCAATTCGATCCAGAAAATCAGCGTTCGACGGGTGAGTTAGCGCAAATTCAACTGCTACCTGCACACGAATTTCCCACCGATGATGCCGCCGTCGAGTTTTTCCGTGGCCGCTTCCGCGAGCACTTTGAAGCCCGCCGTGAACCAGAATCTGTCTACCAACAAGTCAGCAAAAAAACATGGCCGGCGGGGATTGAATACTGGCTACCGCTATTTTTCGACCAAACCGAAACGCTTTTTGACTACTTGCCCGATAACACCCTGATTTTAACCGTGGGTGATATCGAAGCGGCGATGACACACTTTCTTGATGACGTGGCACACCGCTACGACCAGCGCCGCGTGGACCCCTTACGTCCGCTGTTACCGCCGCACGCTATTTGGCTTAATAAAGACCAGCTGTTTAGTCACTTGAAGGATTATCCGCAACTGCGCCTATCAAGTGACAACGTCACAGAAAAAACAGGCCGTGAGAATGTCGATATCTCTCCACTGCCGACGTTAACGGTCAATCATCAAGCCAAAGAGCCGCTAGCCGCACTGCGCCAATTCAGTGAACAATTTAGCGGCCACTTGGTGTTCTCGGTCGAATCGGAAGGTCGCCGCGAGGCACTACTTGATCTACTGACTCAAGCCAAAATCCGCCCCGTGGTCGCTTCGTCGCTCTCAGACGCGCTGGCGCAACCGGGCCGATTCAGCCTCATCATTGGGCCGGTTGACCAAGGCTTTATTGATAATACTCGTCAATTTGCCCTGATTTGCGAAAGCGACATGTTTGGCGAACGTGCTGTACAGCAACGCCGTCGTGATAAGCGCAAGCAAAGCGTCAACAACGATGCCGTGATACGCAGTTTAGCCGAGCTCAAACCGGGACAGCCTGTGGTTCACCTTGAGCATGGCATCGGTCGCTACCAAGGACTGCAGACGCTTGAAGCCGGTGGGCTCAAAACCGAGTACATGACCCTTGAGTACCAGCAAGGCGCCAAGCTTTATGTACCAGTCGGTGCGTTACACTTGATCAGTCGCTACTCTGGTAGCGCGGAAGACACTGCGCCTATCCATAAGCTCGGTGGCGAAGCGTGGGAAAAAGCACGTCGCCGCGCGGCAGAAAAAGTGCGCGATGTCGCTGCAGAGCTATTGGATGTTTATGCCAAGCGTGAAACCAAGCCTGGCTTTGCCTTCAAACACGATAAAGAAGCCTATCAAGCGTTTCGAGCCAGCTTCCCGTTCGAAGAAACACCGGATCAATCCCAAGCCATTAACGCGGTCCTCTCAGATATGTGCCGCCCCATTGCTATGGATCGCTTAGTGTGTGGTGATGTGGGTTTTGGTAAAACGGAGGTAGCCATGCGGGCTGCGTTTCTTGCCGTTAACAACAGCAAACAAGTCGCCGTGCTGGTGCCAACCACCTTGCTTGCCCAGCAGCATTTTGAAAATTTCCGTGACCGCTTTGCCAATTTACCGGTACGCGTCGAGGTACTTTCTCGCTTTAAATCAGCGAAAGAACAAAAAGCCATTCTGGCCGACTGTGCCGAGGGAAAAGTCGATATTTTGATCGGCACCCATAAACTGCTGCAATCGGATGTGAAGCTGCGTGATCTGGGCTTGCTTATCGTGGATGAGGAGCACCGCTTTGGCGTCCGCCAAAAAGAGAAAATCAAAGCCATGCGCGCCAACATTGATATTCTCACCCTCACGGCAACCCCGATCCCGCGTACGCTCAACATGGCCATGAGTGGCATGCGCGATCTCTCGATCATCGCCACGCCCCCATCCCGCCGCTTGGCGGTAAAAACCTTTGTCCGCGAGCGCGAAGACACCTTGGTCAAAGAGGCGTTGTTGCGCGAAATTATGCGCGGTGGCCAAGTGTATTTCTTGCACAATGACATCGAAACGATTGAAAAAACCGCGAATGAAATCAGTGAAATGATCCCCGA
This sequence comes from Salinivibrio sp. IB872, assembly GCF_001995345.1. Taxonomy (NCBI): domain Bacteria; kingdom Pseudomonadati; phylum Pseudomonadota; class Gammaproteobacteria; order Vibrionales; family Vibrionaceae; genus Salinivibrio; species Salinivibrio sp. IB872. The sequence continues at coordinate 70,396 of NZ_MUFO01000012.1, forward strand.
AGCGCGCGTAACCGTGGCCCATGGTCAAATGCGTGAGCGCGAACTCGAGCGGATCATGAGCGATTTTTATCATCAAAAATATAACGTCTTGGTGTGTACCACCATCATTGAGACCGGTATCGATGTGCCGTCTGCGAACACCATCATTATTGACCGTGCCGACCACTTTGGTTTAGCCCAGCTTCACCAACTGCGCGGACGCGTCGGTCGCTCGCATCATCAGGCTTATGCCTACCTACTGACCCCACATCCTAAGCGGATGACCAAGGATGCCGCCAAGCGTTTAGAAGCCATTGCCTCCCTCGAAGATCTGGGCGCTGGTTTTACCCTTGCCACCCATGATTTAGAAATCCGCGGGGCGGGAGAGCTATTAGGCGATGAGCAAAGCGGCCAAATTCAATCGATTGGCTTTACCCTCTACATGGACATGCTTGAGCAAGCCGTCGAGGCACTAAAAGAAGGCAAAGAGCCGAGCTTGGATGCGCTGTTAAAAGAGCAAACCGACGTCGAGCTCCGCCTCCCCGCTCTGCTGCCGGATGACTATATCCCTGACATCAACACCCGTTTGTCGATGTATAAACGCATCGCCAGCGCGAAATCGAATGATGATATTCAAGAGCTTCAAGTCGAGTTAATTGATCGCTTTGGGCTGCTCCCTGATGCCACCAAAAACTTGTTACATGTCCAACAAATCAAGTTACGGGCGGCACACCTAGGGGTGAAGAAAATCGAAGCCAGTGACCACGGAGGAGTGGTTGAATTTCATGAGGATGCGCAAATTGATCCCGGATTCTTAGTCGGACTGTTACAATCGCGTCCAGACAAGTATAAATTTGATGGGCCAACCAAAATTAAGTTTGTCGAAAGCCTCACTGACCGACGTGAGCGGATGAACTTTATTGATGAGCTGTTGACTCAATTTGCAAGTCACCAACTGGTCGCCTAATCGGCGATCAGACTGGCTTGCCAGAGAGAACGGAGTAACCTGTGAAAAACCATCAACGTCAACTACAAAGCTGGCTAACCCGCATTGCCAAGCAGAGCATTTGGGCATTACTGCTTATTGCCATCAGTCAGCCGGCTTTGGCTAAACGGCTTTATGATGTCGAGCTGATTGTGTTTAAACGTAATCAAGATCCCGCGAGTGTCCAAGAAAGCTGGCCCACCCAAACCGATATCCAGTCGGTCAATCGAGCGGTTCCAGTCACCAATACAACTGCATTACAAAACGCAGGCCTAACCCCGCTACCACGTAGCCAATGGCAATTAACAGACGCGTACAACAAACTGGCCAACCATGCAGGCTTCACCCCGATGGTGCATGTGGCTTGGCGTCAAGATGATAGCGGGCGCGCAGCACTTCCCCTACTGCGGGTTAGCGCGGGCCGAGATTATAGCGACCGGTTTAACGTAGATGGCACCCCGATCACGGCCCAACCTGCTGCACCAACAAACGCAACCGCCTCGAATACCGAATCGCAGTGGGAAGAGCAATCATTGGATACTCTCCCCCCTCGCCAGCCGCTCTATGAACTCGATGGAACACTACGCGTCTATGTACAACATTACTTGTTTGTCGAGGCCGATATGGTGCTGCGCGAGCCCAGCGAGCGACGAGCGCTGGTTGAAGACATTATCGATATGCCGTTGCAAACCTCAGACGCACAACAAGGTGCGGCAACCAATACCAACAATGTACAAGTTGCAGGCTTGGAAAAGGTGAAAAAGCAGTATCACATCCAACGTTTCTTGCAGCCCTATGCTTTCACGCACAAACGACGGATGCGCAGTGGCGAGACCCACTATTTAGATAACCCGATGATGGGCATGATTATTCAAGTAAGAAAGGCAAACTAACCCTGTCCACTAATGGGCTATTGATCTAATCGTTTGAAGGATACTGAAATTAGATCATAAAAAACCGGCGAGTGGCCGGTTTTTTATTCTTGCTCAGTACACAGCGTCTAGATTAGGCGCTGGTTTTTGCCGCAGCGGGTCGCGCGCGGCGTGGCTTATTCGCGCCGTTGCTATCGCTGCGCGTGCGTGGTGGGTGATTGCCAGTACCACGTGACTTACCGTCGCCTGCGCTATCGGTATGACGTCGATTTTTGCCTACCGGTTTGTGTCCGCGCGCGTTATCGCCAGAGCGCTGTCCGTCTTGACGCGGTTTATTCTTTTTCGGTTTCTTTGGCTTTATTGGACGCGTATCCAATTTCGACTCTGGCAACGGATTCGTGACGGGAAAGTCCGCCAGAGTATGACGCGGCAATACCTGTTTAATTAAGCGTTCAATGGCGAACAAATCTTTCGCTTCGTCCGCACAAACCAAAGACACTGCATTGCCCACGGCACCTGCACGACCAGTACGACCAATACGGTGAACATAGTCTTCTGCCACATGGGGTAAATCAAAATTTACCACTTGCGGTAAATGGGCAATATCGATCCCTCGTGCGGCAATATCCGTGGCAACCAATACCCGTACTTCACCGGTTTTAAACTTCTCTAACGCTTTCGTTCGCGCGCCTTGACTCTTATTACCATGAATTGCCGCCGCGCTGACACCGTACTCTTCGAGATAGCGCGACAAACGGTTAGCGCCATGTTTGGTTTTGCTAAACACTAACACCTGCTGCCAATTATTATCGGCAATCAGCGACAGCAGCATCGGCGCTTTTTTCTTCTTATCCGCGGGGTAAATGCATTGCTCTACCCCAGTCGCGGTTTGGTTCGCAGGGTTGACTGATATCTCAACCGGATTGTTGACTAGCTCTTTCGCCAGTTGGCGAATTTCATCCGAGAATGTGGCGGAGAACAGCAAATTCTGGCGCTTAGCCGGCAGCAAGCCCAAGATCTTACGAATGTCACGAATAAAGCCCATATCGAGCATACGGTCGGCTTCGTCCAAGACCAGCACTTCAAGCTGAGAAAAGCGCACGGCATTTTGCTGGTACAGATCCAGCAAGCGTCCCGGTGTGGCCACCAGCACATCAGCGCCTTTGCGAAGTTTCATCATCTGCGGATTGATCTTCACACCACCAAATACCACGGTTGAGCTGAGCGACGTGTATTGGCTGTATTGCTCCACGTTTTTGTGCACTTGCGCAGCAAGCTCGCGCGTTGGCGTCAGGATCAAGGTACGTACATGGTTAGGGCGAGCACGTTTACCCGCCTGCAAACGCTCCAAAATCGGTAAGGTAAAGCCCGCGGTCTTACCGGTACCGGTTTGCGCGGCCGCCATGACATCGTGGCCTTCAATCACCGCAGGGATCGCTTTTTCCTGAATCGGTGAAGGTGTGGTATAGCCTTGCTCTTGCACGGCTTTCAATAGTGGTGCAGATAGTCCTAAAGAGGAGAAACTCATTAATTGATCTCAATAAATAAAAAATGTCGTCACAGGCCGCATGGCCCATCACTTAGGGTCATGAATATCAATATCGTGGTATGAGAAAAACTCGGCGTCAGGAGGGTTGCTCTAGAAGTGATATCAATAATCTTGATTACGGCGCTATTGTGACGACTTTCACGTCAAGCGGCAACTAGAAATGCGCCAATTCGAACAATAAAAAAGACCGAGGCAAGCCTCGGTCTTTGGGGTTATATGCTGTTTTAGCACAGCTTCACACGTGTTTAGTGCAGCTTCAAACTTGGACGTAGAACGCGGTTGATCCGCCCTACCAGCATCATCAGGCCAGTTTTCACGTAACCGTGCAATGCAATTTGGTGCATCCGATATAAAGAGATGTATACCACACGAGCAATCCGCCCTTCGATCATCATCGAGCCTTTGGTCAGATTACCCATCAAGCTGCCTACCGTAGAGAAGCGGCTGAGCGAGACCAGTGAGCCATGATCTTTAAACACATAAGGCTTTAGCTCACGACCATTTAATTTAGCAACAATGTTGCTAAAGCAGCGGCTTGCCATCTGGTGCGCCGACTGTGCACGTGGCGGTACCATGCTGCCATCGGCTTGCGTACACGCTGCACAGTCACCAATCACAAAGATGTCGTCATCACGCGACGTCTGAAGTGTGTTTTTCACGACCAACTGATTAATGCGATTGGTTTCCAAACCAGCGATATCTTTCAAGAAATCCGGAGCCTTGATCCCAGCAGCCCATACCATAATATCGGCGTGAATACGCTCACCCTCTTTGGTTTCCAAGCCTTGGTCGTCCGCTTTAGTGACAAAGGTATTGGTTTTCACCGTGACACCCAGCTTCAACAGCTCTTGGTGCGCAGCACTCGAGATACGAGTAGGCAGCGCTGGCAAAATGCGCTCACCGGCTTCCACCAAGGTCACGTTCAGTTTCGAGCTATCTAAATCACGGAAACCGTAGTTACGCAGTTCTTTGATGGCATTGTGCAGCTCTGCTGATAGCTCAACACCAGTCGCTCCTGCGCCCACAATCGCAATATCTACACTGCCTTGGCCGTGTTTAGCATGCAAACGCAAGAATTCGTTGTTCATTTCCGCGCGGAAGCGGTGAGCCTGTTTAGGATTATCGAGGAAGATACAATGGTCACGAACGCCCGGTGTGTTGAAATCATTAGAAGTCGAGCCAATCGCCATCACTAAGATGTCGTACTCGAGCTCACGCTCAGGCATCAGGAGTTCGTTATTTTCATCGTACATGGGCGCCAAGGTGATCACTTTCTGGTCGCGATCAATGTCCCACAAGGTCCCCATTTGGAAATCGAACCCATGGTTTTTGGCATGAGCACGATAGCTCAAAGCATCAACACCCTCATCCATTGAGCCGGTTGCCACTTCATGAAGCAATGGCTTCCATAGGTGGCTACTGTTTTTATCCACCAAGGTGATTTGTGCACGACGCTTGCGGCCTAACGTTCGACCCAGTTTGGTTGCAAGCTCTAGCCCGCCTACACCGCCACCGACAACGATAATTTTGGTCACTTCTACATCCTTACCTAATTAAAAACTCAAACATCAGCCACTTATATAGTCACTGACAAAAATGGGATTGGGCCAGTAATCAAATTACAGTTTGTTTTTCGCACGCTACGTATTGTTCATTGTTCTTTATGGCCGGAGCGCTATGCGTATTCTGCCGGAAAACGTCGCCTACTTCGAGCATAGATTCGGATTCGGCCGCCTTTTGCATGATGAAATAAAACACCATATTCTGTAGCTAAGACAAGTTAAATTTCGCCCTTTTCTTACACTTTTCTTCGAAATGAAGGTAGCTGACGATAAGCAATTGAATTTTAAATTCTGATAGTTAGAGTGACTGCAAGACATGAATGCAGGCTTGCGCAAGCGTTACGGACCAAAACTGACCAGCAAGAGTAAGTTGTAATTTATTTTCACATAATGTTACCAATCCATGTTGCTGCCAGACCGCGAATAGCGGCGAGAGATACTGAAACACGCTCATCCCTTGCCAAGGCGGTAACGTATCCGCGTGAAGCACACCCATATCTAATCCCGCTTTGATAGCATCATACACTCGACGATGCTCCACAGCGGCTACAACGCGCGCAATCGGCATGGTATTGGTTTGCATTGCATCGAGATAGGTTGCCAAGTCGCGATGTTGCATGATCCCGATACCGTCAATACTGCCACCGGCACCACACCCTAGCGGTAAAATATCAGCACCATGCTTGGCAAGCCGGTTGTAACGACTTTGCTCACGTTGATCACGTGCCCAGTGATTGACACTGAGTCGTCGACAATCGTGTTGGTCCATCAAACTAACGCCCTGCGCAAACAAGCTGGCTTTTTCTGCCGTGGTCGCCGGCGGGGGCATTTTCCCTTGCTCGACCATGCGCAGCATCGGCGTATTTGGCGCCACCACCAGCTGGTAGAGATCAATACCATTGGCGCCGGTTTGCAGATAGTCAGCCACATCTTGTGCAAAGATCTCAGCCGTTTGATAAGGCAAGCCATACAACAAATCCACCACAATCGTCGCTTCCTGACGGGCACTCAGTGCATGAATACGCTCACGCACAGTGTCACCATCATCTAAACGTTTTGCCGCGCGGCGGACTTGGGTATTAAAGCTCTGTACCCCAAACGAGAAACGGTTAAATCCCCCAGCAAGCGCATGCTCGAACGCATTATCATCAAAGCCATTGATTCGCCCCTCAAGGGTGATTTCGCAGTCGGGCGTGAGCCAAAATTGGCGACGAATTTCCTGACCCAATTGCTGCAATTGCGCTGCTGACAACGCAGTGGGTGTTCCCCCACCGACATACACCGCCTCAAAAGGCTGCGCTTGGGTCCATGGCATCGCCGCTTTCATACCAAGCTCTTTGAGTAAAGCCGCGAAGTAGCTGTCAATCAGTGTGCGGCTCGCCGCATGTTGGAAAAAGTGACAGTAAGTACACCTCACTCGACAAAATGGCACATGGATATATAAACACCGCGGCCCAGATTGCACAGGCGGAGATAAAAGCTGTGTTGTAACGCCTGCGATGCCTTGTTCGAGCGGTAAAGGCATTTGATGGGTCGCCGCGTGGGCGTGTTTTTTCGGCGGAAAGGCAAAACGCAATGGGTCTGGGGTATGCGTGCCCAAAATCGTCTCATCGAACGGAGTAAGATCAACAAACATAACGGCTCTGTAATATAAATACAAGTGATACGCGATCTCATTTGTTGTTTTATTGATCTCACATCGCTCTGAGGCGCTGTTGATGTTTATTCGGTCAATTCGACGCACCCCAGTGCGCAAAGACCCACTTTGCGACTGGGGAACCGATTAAGTGTGGAGGGCGGGCTGCTTTTTAAAATCCGCAATGGCGTTGAGGTGTGCCGATAGGTTTTTAAACTTGTGGGTTTGCGTTTCATCCCAACGAACAGGATAGAAAGGTGACAACACTTGATAACTGCGGCGACTGTCGAGGACTTCATCCTCTCGCGATAACACCACCAATGCTCGTTGTTGATTGCGTTGACGAAAGTCTGTCACACACTTGGTGGCAATATCCTCATACTCTTCCGGCCGATCAATTTTTCCAGTCATATTCTCGTGCGGATATAAGTTCGGGTTAAACAGGACCTGCTTGATCCCACACAAAAAACCCACCCGTTCTGCCCAATATGCGCCTAAGCCAACGCCGCAGATCAGTGGATTGGGATCCTGACTCGCGTCTAGCTGCGTCTGGACTTGTTTGAGCAAATGCTGCATATCGTGTTTTGGGTGCATAGTGCTGTAATTGATGGTACGCACGTCATCATCGACAAATTGGAGCTGCAACACTTTCTCATGGTTGCCTGGGCTGGTTGAATCAAAACCGTGGAGATATAAGATCATGGAAAGCCATCCTTGGTTATCGCAAAGCTGTGACCCCTATCAATAGCATAGCCACCCTGACAGAAAAATGAGCAAGATCACCCTAAAAATAATCAGGGTATTTGGCGTAACCATGAGGTAGGTGGTTTGATGCATACAGCAACGCCCACGCCCTACCCACTCCAAGGGAAGAGGAACGAGACTAACGGCTCATCTCGTTCAGACGCGTTTGCCACTCAATGAGGTTATCGACCAGTTGAGAACGCTGATCCTCATCAATACTACGATCAAGGCGCAACAACCAATCTAACCGGCGTGAACGGTAGATGGCCATTTCGGTTTCCGTCTCCGGTCCGGCTCGCCATGCCACCACATCGTCCACCCACTCTGACAACGCGGCCTCAGTGTCGATCGACTGTCGATTTTTGATAATCGCAAAAAGGCGGCTGACTAAGCGCTCTCGTACCTGACGGAACGTTGGCATCGCCGCTTGCTGATACTCTGCCATTTCGGCAAACAATGGCTGTTGATGACGCGCAGCGCTGCCAATCCACTCTTCCGTATCTTCCTCGAGATCATCACGTTGATAGGCAAATTGCTCGTCTTGCGAACGCTTTGCACGTCTTTCGGTTGCCTCTTGAATCTCGTCTTCCATCCACTGGGTGAGCGCCTGCGCTTGCTGGTCATCAAAGCTATCAAGTAAACGCGCCGTCGCGGGCACAAACGCCTGTAGCGTCGCGTGGATCCGCGCTTTTACCGCCTCTTGATGGTCACGTAATTGCGCCATGGTATGTCGCTCGGTACTGTGGGTGGCAATCAGCCCTAAACGTTCGGCTATCGCAGGTAACTCATGGGTTCGATGCCATTGCTGAATCTTGTCGAGGTCGGCTTTCACTTGGCGAGATTGCTCGGGGCGCAAGTTAACAATGTCATCGATGTAGTAATGAATCCAAAACGGCAAGGTGTTATACGCAAGCTCGGTGGTGCATCCGGTCAGGATCAGTAATAAGCCCCCTATCAAGCCATAGCGAAAACGCGACCTAGCCATTGCAACTCTCCTTATGATTCATCCATTCCCGCCAGTTGGCGATATAACCGCTGCGCTTGCTCTTGGTAAGTACTGAGCCCATATAACGTTGCGCCCACTTCATACCAGCATAGCGCGAGATAGTCGGCAAAGGGCAGCCATGCCTCTACCGCTTGGCGAACCGGTGCCGAGCCCTCGATGCATCGCAACGCACAATAATCGGACACGACCTGTGCTGGTGTATAGCCGTTTGCCCGACAAAAAAGTGCAATGTCCAAACACGCACTGCCTAATCGCGCATATTCCCAATCAAGCACACAGGGCTCGCCATTTGGCTGAATAACCGCGTTGTAACTACCCAAATCCATATGACACACCACAGGGGCGAGCGGATCCGTGGGTAATTGCCATTGGCGCCTGTCACGCAGCTGTTTGAGTGTTTGCTGCTTTGCCAAGGTCAACTGCTGCTCATAATGCTGGCATTGGGTGCGAACATCTTGCGTATCCAAACGACCTTCCATGGAATGAATACGTACCAACAGGTCGATCAGGATCGCTTGGCTCTCGGCTGAGTGCGGATCAAGGGATTCACCTTCCAGCCAAGGGACCAAAAGCCCTTCTGACAACTGACAAACGGGTACCGAGGCAAGTTGATAGGTAGCGGCCAGCGATTGCGCAGCCGCCTCGCGTGACCGAGAAATCGCAAAAGCGTCACTCACCTGACTTCGGGGCCGCCACACAAAGCGTCCCCCTTGTGAGTCATCAATCCGCAAACAGCGGTTGGTCAGGCCCCCTTCGAGGGGGGTAACACGCTGAATCGAAACGGGCGCTGAATAGTGCTCACACAACGCCGCTTCCAGTAAGCTTTTTAACGCGGGGGAAAGATTAACGACTGACAAAACGCTGAGTGTCCTGCCATTCAATCACACCTGTGGTCAAATCCATCAGCTGCAGTGATAAGGTTTTCTCTTCTTGCCCCGTGACCTTACCACCGAGCTGATACTGTGCCCCCAGTAAGCGTCCGTATTGCATCACCGTGGTCGGATCAATGAGAACCTGTCCCTCACCCAAACCTAGCGACTGACGGACTACATCGACTTGCGCCTGTGAGACCGTTCGTATCAGCCCTTGTGCGGCAAGGCCTTGCTCTAGCTGTTTTGACACACCCACAGTGTCAATATAACCGTCAGTCAGATTTTGTAGCGGTTGCACCAAAGTAACAGGGGCGCCTTGCAGGCTTTCACTGCCCATTAAGGACTGCACCGCAGCGCGCATGGCTTGATTAAAACTGCCATGCACCACCCCTTGCTGCACGGTGGTTTCTTTTGGCGCCGACGGCTGATAAATCGGCTGCGTGCGAGGTGCACAGCCTGCAACTGTGACAACAAATAGCACCATCGATAATGCTTTTACCAATGTATTTGGCTTACGTAAAGCGGCCGTCAATGCGCAGCATGCGGACATAGAGATGACTCCGTAAATAAAAAATGAATAGACCAGAAAAGCGTGAAAAAGTGCCAACAAACAAGGGGATTATTCTGGTTGCATGACGGCTAAACGAAACTGCGAAACCTTGATATCAGGTATCGGCGCATGAATATCGCGCTGTGTATGGGGAGGAATGATCACAGATTGCCAAGACGCCGCAGAGGTCGATAATTGGAGCCCTTGGCTATCGTACCAACTAAAGCGATACTGCATGGTTTGCGGGTGACTAGACGTATTTTCTAACCACACACACGCTTGATTTCCGTTTGGGGTGCGACGAACCATCGTCTCTTTAACCCATAGCGACGTCACCAGCTCTGAATCGGCAAAAACCACGGTTTGGTGTGGCGCAATGCGCAGGTCAGTCGACTGACTCCCTGCACAGCCCGCCAACACCAAGGCAAGTGCAATCATCAAAATTTGGATGTGATTTTTACACATCATTCACACCATCGTCGGCTTTGCCGTGGTTAACTCACCACCATGGGACCCAGCGCGCGTCCGCCTACTAGGTGCATGTGAATATGGTACACCTCTTGGCCACCGTGTTGGTTGCAGTTCATAATCAAACGGTAGCCGTCTTCAGCGATCCCTTCGTCAGCCGCCAGTTTTTTCGCCACCGTCACCATACGACCTAACGCTAACTCGTCTTCAATATTGACATCATTGGTGGTGGGGATCAGTTTGTTTGGTACCACCAAAATATGCACAGGCGCACGCGGGTTAATATCACGGAAAGCAGTGACTAAATCGTCCTGATACAAAACATCTGCGGGGATTTCTTTGCGAATAATTTTGCTGAAGATGGTTTCTTCCGCCATGGTGTGCTCCCTTTTATAAATATAAACCCTGCCAAGTATGCGGTACCCCTTTGCCAAGGGCAATATGTACAGCGCAGTTGCATGCGACAATTTGGTCAAACTTGTGTTAATTGATGTTTATATCACCTTGTAAAATCAAGGGCTGAATCAGGTAATCGTTTACGCTACTATAGCGCCGACGCCTTTACATGTAAGGATGACAACATGACCACCCTGCTATTTAAAAACGCTTCTGTCGTCAACGAAGGACAAGTTGTTGAGACCGATGTGCTGGTCGAAAACGGCCGAATCTCTCAGATTGCCCGCGATATTAGTGCCCCTGCCGCGGCGGACTGCCGTGTGATTGATGCATCAGGCAAACATTTGTTGCCCGGTATGATTGACGACCAAGTGCATTTCCGTGAGCCGGGATTCCCCAAAAAGGGAACCATCGCGACCGAGTCCAAAGCGGCCGTCGCAGGCGGTATCACCACGTATATGGAGATGCCTAACGTTAATCCCCCTACCACGACACTCGACGCCTTAGAAGAAAAGTATCAACGTGCGTCTCAATCCAGCCACGCTAACTATGCCTTCTATTTGGGCGCGACCAATGACAACATTGATGAAATTCGTCGCCTCGATCCGAACAGTGCCTGTGGTGTCAAAGTTTTTATGGGAGCTTCCACCGGCAACATGCTGGTCAATGATCCGGACACCCTTGACGCTATCTTCGCCGATTGCCCGACCTTGATCGCGACCCATTGCGAAGATACTCCAATGATCACCGAACTCGAGAACATTTATCGCGAGAAATACGGTGAGGACGTGCCGATTGATGCCCACGCGCACATTCGCTCAAAAGAAGCGTGTCTTAAGTCATCCCAGCTGGCGGTCAACCTCGCTAAAAAGCACGGTACACGCCTACATGTGCTGCACTTGACCACTGAAGATGAGCTGTATCAGTTTGAGCCCGCGAAAACGCTCGAAGCGCTTCAGCAAAAACAAATCACCGCGGAAGCCTGTGTGCATCACTTATTCTTTAACCGTGATGATTACGCGACCAAGGGCACCTTGATCAAATGTAATCCCGCCGTCAAAGAAGCCCACCACCAACAAGCGCTGATCAAAGCGGTGAAAGACGGTGTAATCGACGTGATTGCCACCGACCACGCCCCTCACACCTTTGAAGAAAAACAAAACACTTACTTTAAAGCGCCGGCAGGCTTACCGCTTGTCCAACACGCGCTTCAAGTGGCGCTTGAGTTTTATCATCGTGGTATTTTCGATTTGCCTCTGGTGGTGCAAAAAGTCTCACACGCGCCAGCGGTACGTTATCAGGTGAAAGAGCGTGGCTTTATCCGTGAAGGATATTGGGCCGACTTGGTACTCGTTGATCTCAACCAGACGCAAACGGTCGATAAAGACAACCTCTTCTACCAATGCCAGTGGTCACCATTCGAAGGCCATACCTTTGGCTCAAGCATCGATATGACGATTGTGAACGGTCAAGTCGCATTCGAGCACGGCCAGCATAGTGACGAGCGCTACGCGACACGCTTAGAGTTCGATCGCAGCTAACCTAACAGGGCGTGCGAATCACCTGATTCGCACGCTTTTTTACGCCCGACATCTCGACTCCCCCCTCTCAAATCGTCCACAAAACAAACACCCTATACTGAGCTTTTCCTCCTGATTATTGACTATCGCGAACGCTAAAAGCCGTGATTTTGTCTGTGAGTTCAAAGTCTGACATGGCAAATCTTGCAGTTAATAACAGTTTGCTTTTATATCCGAATCGTATATTGTGTGGGTGATATATGGATATTCACGCTGCTTGGTATCAACATCTGATTATGTTGAAAAGCCGTGTTCGCAAGGAGAGGTAACCTGAAGCGCATTTCGGTTATCGCGGCACTCGTATCCTACCTCTTCCACTGGCGCAAGCTGTTCATTTCCCTGAATGGGTAATGAGTCGCTCCAGCTGGCTGATATCCGCATCTAGGGGATATGTTGATGAGCTTGGCTCACAAATATCAACCCAACATGATTGAACCAGAGCAAGTGGCATCCCCACTCGCTTAATCTCTAACAATCGAGCGCTAGCCCTGTATCGAGCATGCACGTGTAATGCCTTGATACCTTGTACGACAATCTTGGGCTGGCGAGTGACGTCGAATAATCAACCAGTGAGGTGATGATGTCTTCATCTGCTTCTAAGCCACTGCTTAGTGTCAATAATCTAAGCGTGTCATTTACCACGAACGATGGCATCGTTGATGCTGTTAAAAACGTCAGCTTTGACATCATGCCCGGTGAAACACTCGCCATTGTGGGTGAGTCAGGCTCGGGGAAATCCGTCTCTAGCAGTGCCGTAATGGGCTTGCTCCCCAACAACGCCATCGTCAAACCAGAGTCACAAATCTCGTTTAACGACACCGATGTGTTACGCCTTTCCACCAAGCAGATGCAAGCGATGCGCGGCAACCATGTTGCCATGATCTTCCAAGAGCCGATGACCTCACTGAACCCCTACATGCGTGTCGGTGAACAGCTGACCGAGGCGATTCAGTGCCACCACCGCACCACACCTGCGAAAGCCAAAGAGCGCATTATCGAGTTGCTGAAATTAGTGCAGCTGCCTAACCCAACTGGCGCACTTGAAAAGTATCCGCACGAATTCTCAGGCGGCCAGTTACAGCGGATCATGATCGCAATGGCGCTGGTCAACGAGCCCGATTTGCTGATCGCCGACGAACCGACCACCGCATTGGACGTCACCGTGCAAGCCGAGGTATTGAACCTGATCGGCGATCTACAAAAGAAAATGGGCATGGCGATCATGTTCATCTCACACGATTTAGGCGTGGTGAAACACTTGGCTGACCGTGTTGTGGTGATGTGTAAAGGTGAAGTGGTAGAGACTAACGAAACCCAAGCACTGTTTGCAGACCCGCAAGAAGACTACACCAAGATGCTGATTGATGCAGTGCCTCGCGGGCGCAAAGAAGCCCCACAAGAGGACGCAGAAAATCTCTTGTCGGTGGATAACGTCACTATCAAATATTTCTTGGGCGCTGACTTCTTTGGCGGCAACAAGCGCTATTTTGAAGCGGTAAGCAACATCAGTTTGTCACTACGCCGCGGTGAGACCCTCGGTATCGTGGGTGAATCCGGCTCGGGTAAATCCACGCTTGGGCGTGCCATTATGCGTCTGCTTCCCGTCGCGGAAGGCAGTGTGCGTTTTAAAGGCCAAGACATTCACGACATTAAAAACAGCGAAAACAAAGCGCTGTGCCGTGATATGCAGATGGTGTTCCAAGACCCATTTGGCTCTCTGTCGCCACGCATGACGGTGGGTGAGATTGTCGCCGAAGGCCTTCGTACTCACTTCCCTGAGCTGAGTAAAAAAGAGCGCCTCGATCGCGTTAAAGATGCGCTTTATGAAGTACGCCTTGATAGCTCTGCAATTAACCGTTATCCGCATGAGTTTTCAGGCGGCCAGCGTCAACGTATCGCGATTGCGCGAGCCCTGATCCTCAACCCAGCATTCATTCTGCTCGATGAACCAACGTCTGCACTGGACCGCTCCGTCCAATTGACTGTCATCGACTTGCTGAAAGATATTCAGAAACGCCACAACATCGGCTACCTGTTTATCAGCCACGATTTGAGTGTGGTTCGAGCCCTGTCTGATCGCGTGATGGTGATGCAAAAAGGGAAAGTGATGGAAGCAGGTACGCCAGAAGAAATCTTCCATAACCCGCAACACGAATACACACGTAACCTAATTGCCGCCTCATTCGATCTCGACGAAGAGGAAGTCGCCTAACACAGACGCGTGGTGATACGGTTAAAAAAAATGCGCCAAAATTGGCGCATTTTTTATTGCTGCTTATGACAGACTAGCTGTCCATTTCCGCAATTTTCACTTTCCAAGTATCCGGACCAATTTGGTGCGCGTTCTGTCCTTGCGAGTCAACCGCGACGGTCACCGGCATGTCTTCGACTTCAAACTCATAAATTGCTTCCATACCCAGATCTTCAWACGCCACCACGCGCGCTTTCTTAATCGCCTTCGATACCAGATAGGCAGCACCGCCAACAGCCATTAAGTAAACGGCTTTGTGGTTTTTGATCGATTCTACCGCCGCTGGACCGCGCTCGGCTTTACCAATCATGCCCATCAAGCCGGTTTCGGCGAGCATCATATCGGTAAATTTATCCATACGTGTTGAGGTGGTTGGCCCAGCCGGACCGACAACTTCATCACGAACCGCATCCACAGGGCCGACGTAATAGATAAAGCGGCCGTTAAAATCGACCCCGTCGGGCAACCCTTCGCCATTGCGTAGCATTTCTTGAATACGTTTATGCGCCGCATCACGCCCGGTCAGAATTTTGCCCGAGAGCAAGACAGTCTCACCGGTTTTCCAGCTCTGCACATCTTCTTTGGTGACCGTATCAAGATTTACGCGGCGGACGTTGTCGCCCACTTCCCACGTCACTTGCGGCCACTCTTCCAATTTCGGTGGAGTCAGGTCCGCCGGCCCAGTCCCATCAAGCGTAAAGTGCACATGGCGAGTCGCGGCGCAGTTGGGGATCAAACACACAGGTTTTGAGGCAGCATGCGTGGGAGCCGTTTTCACTTTTACGTCAACCACAGTCGTTAAACCGCCAAGCCCTTGTGCACCGATACCTAACTTGTTCACACGATTGAAAATATCGAGACGTAGCGCTTCTTCGGCATTGCTTGGACCACGGTCGATAAGCTCTTGAATATCAATGTGCTCCATCAGCGACTCTTTCGCCAACACCGCCGCTTTTTCCGCCGTGCCGCCGATACCAATGCCTAACATCCCCGGAGGACACCAGCCCGCGCCCATTGCAGGCAGCGTTTTTTCCACCCACTCGGCCACATCGTCCGACGGATTGAGCATCACCATCTTGGTTTTGTTCTCTGACCCGCCCCCTTTGGCAGCAATTTGAATATCGACCGTATTGCCCGGCACCATATCAATGTGAACCACCGCTGGGCTGTTATCGCGGGTGTTTTGGCGCTTACCCGCAGGATCGGCGACCACAGAGGCACGCAGTGGATTATCTGGGTTGGTGTATGCGCGTCGCACGCCTTCATCGACCATCTGCTGAACGGTCATATCATGGCGATCCCACTGTACCGCCATACCCACTTTAACAAAGCAGGTCACAATGCCGGTATCTTGGCAAATCGGACGTTGCCCTTCTGCCGACATGCGGGAGTTAATCAAAATTTGTGCAATGGCGTCTTTCGCCGCTTGGCTTTGCTCCTTGTGGTAGGCTTTTTCTAGGGCTTGAACAAAATCAAGGGGATGGTAGTAAGAGATATATTGCAGGGCATCTGCAACACTTTCGATCACGTCTTGCTGTTTAATTGTGGTCATCATTGCCTCTGGTGTCATTTGCAGGACCCAAAGCGGGTATCCAGTGTGGGGGAGCCTTCCCCTCGTTATTATCGTTACGTCTGTTGAGCACGCACACCCTGTGATTATAGAAGCCGCGGGTTTACATGACCTCGGCGGGTTTATTCAGTGTGCGTCTGCCGGAAAAGGCCTTGCTATGATACGCTTAGCGCTATTCTCGCGCCATACGGCGCATCAATCGTGATCACAAAAAAGAAGAATGCAGCCACAAAACGCCACTATGCTGACCACTACACCGATTCCTTACGCAACAGACTTGGCCCTCACCCTGTTTAATAACATTGCCCACCAGCCTTGGGCCATGCTGTTGCACTCGGCAACCCGTACCCATCCGGACAGTCGTTTTGACATTGTGGTCGCCGACCCTCTTGCCACCGTGACGGCGCGAAACGGTCAGGTTACCACCCATTACACCGCCAGTGGCGACACCCAAACGCACATCGACGATCCATTTACATGGGTAAGTTCGCTTCAAGCGCAGCTACTCCCTGATATCGACGCTATCGAGCCCTGGCCTTTTATTGGCGGGGCACTGGGCTATTTCGGCTATGATTTAGGCCGATGTGTGGAAACCTTGCCAGTCATTGCCCGTGATGAGCTCGATGTGCCCGACATGGCCGTGGGGATTTATGATTGGGCGCTGATTGTGGATCACCACCAGCAAACGGCAGTGGTAATTGCACCGGATAGTGACACACGTTGGGCATGGCTTAATCGCCAGCAGGCGCCGCAAACCACACCATTCGAGCTCACCGAAACCTGGCAAGCCAACATGAGCGAAGCGGAGTACACCGCGAAGTTTGCCAAGGTCAAAGACTACCTGCATGCCGGCGATTGCTATCAAATCAACTTGGCCCAACGCTTTAGCGCACGCTATCAAGGCGACGAGTGGCAAGCCTACCGCAAACTCGCCACCAGCAATGGCGCGCCGTTTTCTGGATTTATCCGCTTAGCAGACAGCGCTGTGCTCTCGGTCTCGCCGGAGCGCTTTTTATCCGTGCACGACAAACACATCGAAACCAAACCCATTAAGGGCACCCGACCACGCTTTAGCGACCCCGAACAAGATGCCGACAGTGCCCACGCGTTGAAATCAGCCAGCAAAGATCGGGCGGAAAACTTGATGATTGTTGACTTGTTACGTAACGATATCGGTCGTGTCGCCTCGCCAGGTAGCGTTTCTGTGCCTAAACTCTTTGATATAGAGAGTTTTCCTGCGGTACACCACTTGGTCAGTACGGTCACCGGCACCCTGCCCGAGGACAGAAGTGCGCTTGAACTGCTACGCGCCGCCTTTCCGGGCGGTTCGATAACCGGCGCCCCCAAAGTGCGTGCCATGGAAATTATCGAAGAGCTTGAGCCGCACCGACGTCATGTGTATTGCGGCAGTTTCGCTTACCTCAGTCGTTGTGGCCGAATGGACTCTAGCATCACCATACGCACCTTAGTGGGGCATCAAGGCCAGCTCCATGTCTGGGCAGGCGGTGGGTTGGTTGCCGACAGTGAAGCCGACGCGGAATACCAAGAAACACTCGATAAGGTCAGCCGTATCCTGCCCGTTCTAGCACAGTCTGATGGGTAAGCGGCAGGAATAAAGAGAGGTTGTTATGACAGAGATTGCTCCCCCACGAATGTGGACATCACACCGCTTCGCGGCATCCATGCGTGCCTCAAGCCAAGGTGAGGGAGCACCTACCTCTGCGCCACAATATGGGCTCGATCATAACCCACTCTTTATCGACCATCCTTTGCAGCACGTGGCTACAACTCCTGCTTATTTCAGCGATCATAAAATAAACAGCCGCCACATTGCCGCCAGCCAAGAGAGCTTGTCACCGGCGGTGCCCCCGCATTGGGAGCGAGGAGAGAGAAAAACGCGTACACCACTGCAACCGGGTGACATTCTCCAACGCTTTAGCCTCAGCCCACTGGCACGTCACGACAATCGTATTCTTAACCGCGTTCGACTCGCCCCCCGCATTCTACGCGGATTAGACTTTCAACCAGCAGCAGTACTGATCGGCTTAGTGGCGCGCCCCAAGGGCATTCAGTTGATTTTGACCCGCCGCGCCGATCATTTAAAGCATCACCCGGGCCAAGTGAGCTTTCCCGGCGGTAAGCGCGAAACGGTCGATTGCGACAATATCGCGACTGCAACCCGCGAGATGTGGGAAGAAACCGGCATTCAGGTTGGCCGCGAACACATCATTGGCGAGCTTTGTCCTCTGCCCACCGTCACCGGTTACTACATTCATCCGGTGCTGGCATGGGTGGACCCCCAGTACCAACCGATACTGGATGACAACGAAGTGGCTGAATGTTTTGAAGTGCCTCTTGATACTCTGTGCCAACCCGGCCATATCCGCGAACAATCCTTCTATCTCTACGGACAATGGCATCCAGTTGCCGCGTTTTATCATCAAAACCGGTTAATATGGGGGGCAACAGCACAACTTTTGCGCGCGCTGGTCACGCAATTATCATTACATGTCTCTTGCTCAAGATAACCGCAAAAACCATGCAATAAGTACTGTTTTTAGTGCACATTGGTGCTTATTCAACCAACAAAAAACTTGACACTTTTGCCGATAATCTTGGCGGACCCCGTCACTTTAGGTGATTATAATCACACTTTGGTGCAATAGTTTCGCCTCTCTTTTTCATATAGCGATCCAGCTCTTGGTTTTCTACGTGGAAATCGCCAGAATTCGCCATCCCTGATTTCTGTTCCCCTACACAATGTGAGTAGTATTGTTATGCAAACGACCTCGACCACAGGTACCAGTGCGACATCGCGCCTGCGCTGGACCAAACAAGATACAACTTGGGCGCTCTCTCTTTTTGGCACCGCGGTAGGCGCAGGCATCCTGTTCTTGCCAATTAACGCCGGCATGCACGGATTCTGGCCGCTCGTAGTGATGACCCWGCTTGTTGGCCCTATGACCTTTTTTGCCCACCGTGGCCTATCTCGCTTTGTCCTATCTTCAAAGAAGCCCGGCAGCGATATCACCGAAGTGGTTGAAGAACACTTTGGCGCGACCGCGGGTAAGATCATCACCCTGCTCTACTTTTTTGCTATTTACCCTATCGTGTTGATCTACGGCGTCGGTATCACCAACACCGTTGATTCTTTCTTAGTCAACCAGCTAGGTATGGCCTCACCGCCACGCGTGATCCTGTCACTGGTTCTGATCCTCGGTATGATGGCTATCATGCTGCTGGGTGAGAAAATCATGCTACGCGTGACCCAGTTCTTGGTTTACCCACTGGTCGGTATCTTGCTGTTTATGTCGCTATACCTGATCCCAGAGTGGAACACGGCGGCGCTATCACAAGTCCCTTCTATTGGTGACTTTACCATCACTCTTTGGATTTCTATCCCAGTGTTGGTCTTCGCGTTTAACCACAGCCCAGCGATTTCAGCGTTCTCAATGGCACAAAGCCGTGACCACGGTAAAGATGCCGAGCAGAAATCTGCGCAAATCTTGCTGCGTGCGGCAGGTATGCTACTTGGCTTCGTGATGCTGTTCGTGTTCTCTTGCGTACTGTCACTGACCCCTGCCGATCTGGCAGCGGCGAAATCAGAAAACATCGCGATTCTTTCTTATCTCGCTAACAAGCACGAAAGCCCATTCATTTCGTACCTAGGTCCTATCGTCGCGTTCGTAGCTATCGTCTCTTCGTTCTTCGGTCACTACTTAGGTGCTCGTGAAGGTCTGAACGGTTTGATCGTCAAGGTGATGCGTGGCGCCGATAACAAACCAGTCAACCGTAAGAAAATCGACGTGTTCACTGTGGTCTTCATGATCCTGACCATTTGGCTGGTTGCGACCCTAAACCCAAGCATTCTGGGTATGATTGAATCACTTGGCGGCCCAATCATTGCCACCATCCTATTCATTATGCCAATGTACGCCGTGAAAAATGTGCCAGCAATGAAGAAGTATTCAGGTACAATTAGCAACGCCTTTGTATTGGTCATGGGTTTGATTGCAATCTCAGCCATTCTTTACGGTTTGTTCTTCTAAATCGCAATAAAATGCGTGATAGTCATAGAGGTGACTATCGGGATGACTCAGTCAACCGCATCCATCGATGTTTGCGGTGATTCCCAAAAAATCAGGAGTGGGGTTTGCCCTGCTCCTGATTCTCATTACGAGCGCGGTATCGCTCGTTATCACAGTCAATACCACGGACGGATTGCGTAAACACTAAATCCATTGCCCTTAGGGCATTGACTGAGGTAAGACACATGATCAGTGTTTTTGACATTTTTAAGATTGGTGTAGGTCCTTCCAGCTCTCACACCGTTGGCCCAATGAAAGCCGGTAAATGCTTTATTGATGAGCTCGTCGCGAATCAACGGTTAACCGACGTCGATCGGATTAGCGTTGATGTCTACGGCTCTTTGTCTCTCACCGGTAAAGGCCACCACACCGATATCGCCATTATCATGGGCCTTGCTGGCAACAGCCCTGAAACCGTTGATATTGACTCTATTCCTGGCTTCGTCAAACGCGTCGAAGACACCGAGCAATTGCCGCTGGGCGAACAGCAGCATGTGGTCGCTTTTCCGCGTGACGGTGGAATGAACTTCCATACCTCTAACCTCTCCTTGCACGAAAACGGCATGCAAATTCATGCGTGGCAAGGTGATGAATGTGTGCTGAGCAAAACCTATTACTCGATCGGCGGCGGTTTTATTGTCGAAGAAGCCGAGTTCGGTCAGCCTGCCATGCAAACGGTTGAAGTCCCTTACGACTTCAATACCGCAGACGGCTTGTTGGCGCTCACGCAAGAAACCGGTTTTTCCATCAGCGGTTTGGTCATGGCCAACATGCGTGCCATGCACAGCCAAGAAGAAATCGATACCTACTTTGCTGACGTTTGGAAAACCATGCAGGCGTGTATGAACCGCGGCATGGAAAACGAAGGAGTGCTTCCGGGACCACTGCGTGTGCCTCGCCGTGCCGCTGCGCTGCGTAACCAATTAAAAACCAGCGAAAAATACAACATTGATCCGATGGCCGTAGTGGATTGGGTGAACATGTTCGCCTTTGCCGTCAACGAAGAAAACGCCGCCGGTGGCCGTGTCGTAACCGCACCAACCAATGGCGCGTGTGGCATTATCCCCGCCGTACTGGCCTACTACGATAAGTTTATCGAAACTGTCGACAAGCAAACCTACACGCGCTATTTCGCCGCATCCGGTGCAATTGGTGGCTTGTATAAGCAAAACGCCTCGATTTCTGGTGCAGAAGTCGGCTGCCAAGGCGAAGTAGGTGTTGCCTGCTCTATGGCCGCAGCAGGCTTGGCGGAGCTAATGGGTGGTAGCCCTCATCAAGTATGCATGGCGGCAGAAATCGCTATGGAGCACAACCTTGGTTTGACCTGTGACCCAGTTGCGGGCCAAGTGCAAGTGCCTTGTATCGAGCGCAATGGTATTGCCGCGGTGAAAGCGATTAACGCCTCTCGTATGGCGCTTCAACGCTCTTCCGAGCCACGTGTTTCTTTGGATAAAGTCATCGAAACCATGATGGAAACCGGTAAAGACATGAATGCAAAATACCGTGAAACATCGCAAGGCGGTCTTGCGGTTAAGGTGATGTGCTAACCGTCTTTGACGCGATAAGCACCGTTCACACGGTATAAAAAAGCCCGAGTTCGTCATGAACTCGGGCTTTTTATTTGGGCTTAGCGCTAACCTATTAAGCCTCAGCGAAGCCACGATAACCGCGTGAGCCTATACGCCCACGCGGTATAGCGATTAAGCGGCGTGTTGCGCCACAGCTGCCTGTGGCTGTTTGTCGCCCACTGGCAAAATAGTGCGACCATATTCTTCGTTTAGCACTTGCGCCATCGCGAAATAGATCGCGCTTAAACCACACACAATCCCTTCAAAGCCTGCAATGGTGCCAATAAATTCACTACCGGTGAAATCACGCGCGGCAAGTAGGAAGAACAGTACCGTCAAACTACCGAAAACAAACTGCTTGGCGAAGCAATAGCGCAGTGAGCCGATAAACATAAAGCCGGTAAACAGGCCCCACATGACCAAATACCATCCCATAAATGCGGCTGGGCTGGCCTCAGCAATGCCAAGCTTTGGCATCACAATCAAACCAACCAGCGTCAACCAAAACAGGCCGTATGAGGTAAACGCTGTAGTGCCAAAGGTGTTGCCCTTTTTAAATTCCATGATGCCCACGATCACTTGCGCGAGGCCTCCGTAGAACAGGCCCATCGCCAAAATCATGCTATCAATCGGAAAGAACCCTGCGTTATGAATGTTTAACAGCACGGTTGTCATACCGAAACCCATCAACCCCAAAGGCGCTGGATTAGCCAATTTGTTTTCCATAGTTACCCTACTTCGAAAAAATATGATTCAAAAGTCAAAAACTGTGCTCACAACCCTAAGGAAAAATGATCGTACAGCACAAAAACGCGGCAATATTACGGGTTATACCAAGGATGTAAATAGGTTTTGGCGCATTAAGGAAAAATCCAACTTTAAGCCAACAAAACAGTGAGAAAACTTAGGCACATTGCGCCCAAAAACATAAAAAAAGCAGCGTAATGCTGCTTTTTTACACGGTGAATATGAAAGGGAAACTTAATGCGTTTAGCGGGTGCTAAAGCCCTGCTTATTCACGAAATCCTTCATAAATGGGCGCGACTCTTTTTCCAATGTTGCCGAGATTTGCTCACTCCATGACATATCTTTGTTGCCCCCTGTGCGGGTTTGATAATACTCGCGTACTTGCTGGTCGTATTCACCAAGCGCTTTTTCATCCATCGCTTGGTAGCCGTTCTCGTGCACTAACAAAGATGCAGGCAACTTAGGCTTGCGCTCCGGATCTTGAGCGGGCACCCCCAAACACATCCCGAATAAAGGCAACACATGTTTAGGTAATGCCAACAACTCAGCTACGTTGCTCGGCTGGTTACGTAGGCCACCAATATATACGCCGCCTAGGCCCATCGACTCTGCCGCCACCATGGCATTTTGCGCCATAATAGCGCCATCAATCGCACCGATAAGCGTCTGCTCGGTAAAGCCTAACTTGGCATTAGGACTGATTTGCTCATGGCGATGGAAATCGGCACACCACACTAAAAATTCCGCACAGTCGGCTACATACGCTTGGTTGCCCGCGTATTCCGCCAATAAGCGTCGTTTTTCTTTGTCCGTCACACGGATAATGCTGGTGCACTGCAAGAAACTTGAGCTGGATACCGCGCGCGCCGCATCAATAATCTGGGTCAATTGCTCGGGAGAAATCGCGTCTTGAGTAAATTTACGAATAGAGCGGTGAGAAAGCAGTGTCTCAATCGTTGGATTCATGATGGGTCCTTTCAATCGGTATAACATCAGGTGATACGGGTATACACTTTTCTATACGGTGTCGCAAACCATTGCTCTGCCTACTATTCCGCCATATTGTTAGCCATCCGCGTCATACAAGGCCTTACGTGCGGTGAAAAAGAACAATCGATTTTTTCTATCAATGCAAAAGGTAATTTCGTCTTTTTTCTTACCCGGGGATCGGGCATAGTAAACCCATTGACGCTAAAGGAGATGACTATGTTCGTCGTAATTTTTGGCCGCCCTGGCTGCCCATTCTGTGTTCGCGCAAAAGATTTGGCTGAAGAATTGAAAAGCCGTGAAGATTTCAACTACCGCTATGTGGATATCCACGCAGAAGGTATCAGCAAAGCCGATCTGGAAAAAACCGTCGGTAAACCGGTTGAAACCGTGCCACAAATCTTTGTTGACCAAGAGCACGTTGGCGGCTTTACCGAATTTGAAGCCTACGCCAAAGAAAACCTCGGCCTGTATCAAGAATAAGGCGCCGATGATCTTGCTAAAAAGCCAGCATCTCGCTGGCTTTTTTTGTTTGTAGCCACATTTTCATGCACCATTGGACACAATCATGCTGGTGCACACCGGGTGTTTCAGTCACGTTGACAAATTCTCTGTTAGCGCACAGGTTCATCGCTTGAGCACAAGCGCTGACGCCTAACGCGCTTGCCGATGACATCAACTAACTTGCCCGTTGTCAGTCGTCTTTTCAGTAACACATCATGCACGATACCGTAACGAGCAGCGCTTACCTCTTCCCCTGTTAGCACAATGATCGACGCTGTCGGCTGTGTCTCTTTAATCTGCGGGATTAAATTCCAACCAACACCGTCGGGTAAGCCAATATCCAGCAAGATCGCATCATACGTGTGTTGCGCTATCAACGATTGAGCTTGGTCCAGTGTGAGCGAATGATCGATGGTCATATAATCACTGATCATCGCCTGAACGATTCGATGTAAATCCATATCATCTTCAACATGCAAAATTTTTGCATGTGTCGCATTCAGCAACTGTTGTTGTACCAAGCTGATAAGTTGTTTGTGCTCGATGGGTTTGGCTAACCACTCAATATTTTCAACGTCACCATTGAGCGCTAAACGCCCCTGCTCCATTTTTGCAGACACCACGACGATTGGAATATCAGCCGTTTCAGCATGCTGTCTTATACGGCGAATAATATCGAGCCCATCAATATCGGGCAGCATTAAATCGAGACTGATTAAATCATAATGCTTCGCTTCTAACGCGCTTAACGCTGTCATGCCATCGTGACTGATCTCAACCCGATATCCCGAATCTTCCAGCATCATTCTTAACAGGCTGGCGACGTCGGGATCATCCTCTACGATCAGGATATTATACAAAGCATCCATATCTGAATCTGGCTTATCACCAACACTCGAATCAGTCAGCCTATCCTGAACAGTCGGTTTCATTTTCGCCGTTTCATACACAGGCAGCTGAAAGTAAAAACGTGACCCTTTGCCTTCTGTTGATTCAACGTGGATCGTTCCATTCATATTCTCAATGAGTTCACGAGTAATCGCTAACCCCAGCCCCGTACCGCCTTTTTGACGAGTATCTGTGCTGTCAGCTTGTGCAAACTTCTCAAACAGCTTAGGTCGGAAGTCTTCAGCAATCCCACAACCTTGGTCAATGACACTGACGATAATTTGCTTTTCATTCACTGCGGAATCGATGATGACCGTGGCTCCATCAGGCGAGAACTTGATCGCATTAGATAGCAGATTAGCCATGACTTGCTTCAGCCTTTGTTTATCTACCCGAACCTCAACATCAGCGGTTTCACTGTTCAAGACAATACCGACTTGTCGCTCTGCACCGTATGCTTTATTTTCTTCTAAACATTGCTCAAGGATGGGATCAATGGATTGAACTTGCATATCAAAATACAACTGGCCGGCCGCTATTTTTTCGATATCGAGTAAATCGTTGATCAACAAGGTTAACCGCTCGCTATTACGATGTGCGGTGTCCAGAATTTTTTGAGCTTTATCAGGGATCTCACCCAGGCGTCCACTTCGTACCAAACTCAGTGCCCCGGACACCGAGGTGAGTGGCGTGCGTAACTCATGACTAACCGTGGAAATGAATTCATTCTTCATTTTCTCATGGCGTTTACGTTCGGTGATATCTTGAGCAATACCGAGGAAACCGGTAATCGTTTGACGATCGTCGTATATCGCCGTCACTGTCAACGTAACGGGAATATAATGGCCTTGTTTGTGGATGTAACACCATTCACGCGTTTCTGCGCCCTCTAACACCGGAATCGCCACGAAGGTACCGAACCCGGTTATCGGACGATTCAACTGGTCCGTTAACGTCTGAG
Organism: Salinivibrio sp. IB872; assembly: GCF_001995345.1. Classification (NCBI taxonomy): domain Bacteria; kingdom Pseudomonadati; phylum Pseudomonadota; class Gammaproteobacteria; order Vibrionales; family Vibrionaceae; genus Salinivibrio; species Salinivibrio sp. IB872. The sequence continues at coordinate 96,159 of NZ_MUFO01000012.1, forward strand.
CTCTTTCTTCCACCTCTTCAGGCACATGAAACAGTGCAGGGCTAACTTTATCGACGACCTCTGAGGACTGATAACCAAGTAGTCTTTCAGCGCCGGTGTTGAATAAAGTAATTATGCCTCTCGTATCCGTCGCGATAATCGCAACCTCAGTCGAGGCGGCCAATATATTACTTAATAGATCGGAAGTGCTTGCCAATTCACGGGTACGATCCTGTACCTCTTGCTTCAAGTTTGCCCGTGCCTTTTCTAATTCACGGAAGTTATCGCTAAGCGCATGGCTCATATCTTGCAGCGATGTCGACAAAACAGCATATTCCGCTACTCGGCTTTGAGGCAGCACAACACTCAATTGATAGCGTATTTTTTCAGGTAGATGACGGCTTGCCCTATCGAGTCGTGATAGAGGCTGAATCAGGATTCGGCTCAACGAAAAGGCCGCGAGTATACTCAAAAAAGCAATACCCGATAGCACCGTAAAACTTTGATTACGCATATTTTCAATGTTTTTTATCAGTGGTGCTGCGGGCCGCTCTACAAGTAATGCGGACACGTTGGGCCGGTCTGCTATTGGTAATTGATACTGATAAAAACCCGCTTTCCAGCGGTTAACCAAATTATCCCCGGATTTCGGCAACCAAATAGACAGGTTATCGGCACTGGTTAGCGGCCGGACTCCCCCTGGTAAACCAGAGTGTAAATCACCGACCTGCACTGTCGGTGTTCCCTCGCGATTTAATATCGCCACACCAGACGTACCTTGAGACAGTGACGGCCGTAATGATCTCTTTTGACTATCAAACGAGCGATCGGATTGCTGGTTGAGCCGAGCCACGGCACCCTCGGCAACCCGCTTAAGTTCGTCAGCGATCCGTTGCTCGTTTTTTATTATATTATGTTGGTTGTTGATAATGATGGGTGTCATCCCCGCGATAAGGGTCAGGCACAACAGGGCATCAAAAAGCAGCTCCTGGAGCCGTACCTTTGCCGGTAACCACTTGATAGTGCCATTCTGGAAATACCAAATCAGCAGTTTCACCAATAGCCCTGCAATAAGCGCGTTGAATACGCCGTTCAACGCTTGCTTCAGAGCAATCATGATAGCGGAACTGGCCTCCATCCCGATGACTATGACGTCGAGTGGCATCAGCACTATCGGACTCACCACTACCCAAAAAGCGAGATCCGCGAGTACCAAGTTTTTTACGCCGCGGCGATACAATAAACTGACTGCAAACGCTTCCAATGTCAGTGTCAGCATCGCGTAAGGGTGACCCCAAAGTATCCAGGTATAAGAACCGCCAGCTAGCGCCACGAACACGGCTGGCCATAGCCCGATCAATCTTATGGCCAGCATGACAGCCACCGAGCCAAAGATTAAATGCACGCCGAAAAACAAAGGCAAGTTAATCATGTTACCAACGACAGCAATAAGGGCCAGTAACAGCGTTGCCATCACCTGTTTAGCAACTACGCTCATTGTGCAACCTGCAACTGAATAAAAAACAACGCCCCACCGCCCTCAGCATCGCGGTAACCCACATCGCCACCCATCTGTTGGCAGATTTCCCGAGTAATAGCCAGCCCTAGCCCTGTACCAGGTAACTTTCGATTATCACTGCTGTCAGCCTGACTAAAACGTTGGAACAGTCGGTTTTGAAATTCCTTGTCCACGCCGGATCCGTAATCTCGGATGCTAATTTCAACGTCTTTACGGCTTTTTGTAACAGATACGTCCACCTGCCCTTCTTCAGGGGAGAATTTGATCGCATTGGACAGTAAATTGGTTAATGCTTGAATCAATCTTGCACCATCAACATTGACCATTACTGTCGGCCAGTGATTTGGGGTGTGAATTCGTATCTGGTTTTGGTGCTGATAGGGTTTAACAGACTCTATCGCGTCATCCAATAGCGGACCAAGCTCTTGTTTTTTTAATTGAATGAGCATTTTTCCTGCGACAAGCTTTTCCATATCTAACAAATCGTTTATCAGTAGGCTTAAACGTGTTGCATTCCGTTCAGCCGTATGCAATAGCTGATTCGCCTTCGGCGGTAAATCTCCAGTTGCACCGCCATTCAATAGCCCTAACGCGCCTTTGATCGACGTTAATGGTGTGCGCAGTTCATGGCTGACGGTGGCAATAAATTCATCTTTCATTTTGTCGAGTTTTTTACGCTCAGTAATGTCTTCGACAAGCGACCAGATCACCTTTCTTCCGTCCAACTCTGTGCTCAGCATGCCTTGTAGACGCACTGGATAACGACTGCCATCTTTACGGATGTACTCTTTTTCAAACGGCCCATAGCGACCTGTGTTCTGCATACTTGCCAGCGCTTTTTGCTCCTCTGGCTCATATTCTTTAGGCGTGACATCCCAATAACTGAGGGAAACGAATTCTTCGCGGGTGTAACCCGTGGGGGCAATCAAAGCATCATTGAGATCAAGAAACTGTCCGGTGGCAAAATCGTTCAAAGCGATACCAATAGGGGAAAAGTCAAACAAGCTACGCAATCTCGCCTCGCTCTGCTCCAAAGCTAAACGCGCCTGATGCTGTTCGTGAACATCCTGCAAATAACCATGCCACAAAACACTGCCGTCAATCATTTTTTCTGGCCGCGCCTCACCCGAAATCCAACGGTACCCCTTTTCTGGACAATCACTCTGGTAGGTCGCTTGCCAATATTCTAACGTGTCTGCCGAATGCTCAATGGATTGCTGGATAGCTTCGATATCACCAGGATGGATACGTTCAAACGCTGGCGTGGCGTCTTCAGCGGCCTGCTCTGGTGTAATGCCGTACAAAGATTCTATTTGAGGGGAGCTATAGGGAAAAACCATCCGTCCATCGGGAAAGCGACGGAATTGGTACAGCGTTCCCGGTAGCAATGCCGCTAATTTGGTCAGCCGTTGCTGGCTCAGATTTTGGGTCAGTACATCAGATAACCAGTTGCCCAATAGACGCAGAAATAGCTTTTCACCATCATTGTAACCTTCCGAACGCGCACGAGAAGACGACACGTTCAATGTGCCCCAAGGGCGACCATAGACATAGATAACCACACCTGCATAACTACCTAACGGTGCCACTTCATAGCAAGGATGTTGGCGGAACTCCGGACGGCAGGTGTCGGCGATAAACTGTTCCGTCTCCGAGGTACGGGAATTATCTGACATGAGCAGCTGGCACCACGTATCTTTTAACGCAAACTGCTGTCCTGCATCAATGACCGAGTCTGGAGGTCCGACTATCCAGTTAACTATATACACATCGTCTTTGATTTCACTGACAATCGCCAGTTCAGCCCGCAAATACTGCTTGGCTTCTTCCAAAGCATGATTAATTCTATCATCCAAGCTACTATGGCTTGAAAAGGCGATGTCGGTGAGTACGGTTAACGCCTGATGATGCCGCTCTAGCTGCGTCAAGGCATTGCGCTCTCGAGTAATATCGATAATAAACCCTTCAAGCACCTGTGGATGCCTAGGGTCTGTGTCAATACATTTACCCCGTTCCTCCACCCAACGATAACCCAGTGTACGATGCCGAACACGGTACTCAATATGCCATTCTTCATTATTGGCCATCGCGTTAGTAACAGCTTCATCAACCAATGAAACATCATCAGGATGAATGAGATCCGTATAACAAACTCGTTTATTATTTATCAAATCCTCGGCGGTATAACCACTGATAGTGTCAACTTGATTACTGATGTAAAGCATGGTCCAACTTTCATCTGGCAAACAACGAAACGTAATGCCAGGTATGTTATTAACCAACGATTTCATTTCATCGTGGCTAGCCTGCAGTTGTTGCTGCAACGCCGTTGACTCACGTCGCTGATAGGTATCGGTCCAAATCAGATCCTCCACCATGCCAGCAAGGTTCTTTAGTTGTGCCACGTTCTGTTCACTAAAGTGCCTGGGTTGGTCATCGATCAGGCATAGCGTGCCCAGCCGATAACCCTCACTATTATGAATCGGCATACCTGCATAAAACCGAATATCTGGCGCACCGCAGACGAGCGGATTATCACAAAAACGCGTGTCATCTAGCGCGTTTTCAATAATTAATGGTTCACTACCCAGAATGGCATGCCCACAAAAAGAGATATCTCTTGGGGTTTCAGTGGCATCTAATCCCTGACGAGATTTAAAGTACTGTCGCTCCCGATCGACCAGTGATACCACGGCGATAGGCACAGAAAACAAGTCAAGGCACAAGCGAGTAATGCGATCAAAGCGTGGGTCAGCACCACTGTTAAGCAGCTCCGTTTCGTCTAACGCCTGTTGACGCTGCACTTCGTTGTCTGGAACAGGTGGCGTTCGCATACAAAAGCTCCCGTGTATTCGCGGTTAAGAAGTAATGACTGCTTGTACCACACAATTTCGACCATCATGTTTGGCGCGGTATAAGGCTTTATCAGCGAGTGTCAATAGGGATTCACTTGTTTCTGCCGGAAAACGCTGATTATCGGCAATACCGGCGGAAAGCGTGCAGGAAAAAGGTGTATCATTTGCTTTAAACTTAACCGCTGCAAAGTCTTCGCGTAACTGGTTCACCAGTTTCTCTGCTTGGTGCATATCGCAATCGGGTAATACGAGTGCAAATTCTTCTCCGCCGTAACGGCCAAGCTTATCCGTATTTCTAAAGTGCTGACGTACCAGCGTGCCAATTGCCGCAATCACTTGATCGCCAATAGCATGACCGTAGGTGTCGTTGACGCTTTTAAAATGATCGATATCTAACATGACTACGCTAAACACTTGCGACCGACGCTGTGCCAATTGCCATTGCTTTTGCAACGCGTCTTTGATGCTCGCGTGCTTCAACAGACCCGTGAGGCTATCCTGGTGCTGGGTACGATTGAAAGTCCGAAGGCGCTGGACCCTCCGCTGACAAAGGCGCACCAAAAGCTCTTTATCCACTGGTACCTGAAGAATGGCATCGCCGTCGATCAGCAATGATTGATGACGCAAATCTGCATTAGGGTCGCGAGAAAGGAAAATAATCGGCAGATGTGCCCAGTGTTCTGTCTGCGCCAACAAAGTGGCCAATTCCGCACCGGTAACCTCAGATAGCCAGACGCCAATGAGAATAACTTCAGGATTGAACTCACTGATACACTCAAAAATTTGCTCGGGGTTAGGTACTACCTCGATGCTCATGTTTGCGTTTTCTAAAACAGATTGGCATTGCGAGACTAAAGCAGCGTCTTGATCAATAATCATAACTCGCCCAGGTTCTGTATCACTGTGCGAGAGCATATACGCAAACTTCGACGCGAGTGTAGCCATGTCCAACGGCTTGATATAATAACCTGAGCCTCCTGCACGCAATGCTTGCAGCCTGGCTTTATAACTTTCTTCCGCGCCAATGAAGAAAATTGGGCATTTGAAGTCCCGCAGCTTGATCTTCCACAAATCCGCTAAATCGGTATCAGATACGTCGTCCTGAATAGCGTGATGGTCAATAAGTAATAAGTCAGGTGCGTGTTTAGTCAATTGTTTTAGTTCGTTCGCATCCTTTATCCAGTACACCTGAAAACCAAAACGAGCAAACTGGGATTGGGCGTATTTCGCCAAAATATTGTCGCGCTCGACCAATCCGATAATAGGCGCCCCTTCCATGACCGGTTGCTGAATTGTTGTGGTGCTCTCATTTACTGAGAGACTGTCTTTGTTGTGCGCTGACTCCAGCGCCTTAATCCAATCGTCAGGTAAACTGGCTTGCCGTTCAACTTGAGATAAGCGGTTGGCAACTTGTTGCTCGAACTGGCGAGCTGCCTCCCCAAGACTAGGAAAGCCAAATGTTCCCGCCGCGCCTGCTATCGTGTGCAGACCCGCATGCAACGCTTTTAAGGTTTCCTGATCATCATGGCCTGATACTATCTTTTCATTGATGGCATGGAGCTGCTTAAATTCAGACGATAACCTTTTTGCATACGCTTCTTTTAGCTTCTCAAGGCGCTTTTCGGTGTCATTATTCTTTTTGTTATCGTCCATCGAATTCGTCCCAAAATGCCTTAATTTCGTCAGCCAATGTCATAGGGTCAAAGGGCTTAGAAATAACCTGACTCACGCCTAACGCTTTATAGCGGGCCACTTCTTCTGGATGAACTTTCGCGGTCATAAAAAGAACCAGTACCGAGTCATCAACGAACCCTCGTTCCCGCATCGCAGTGAGAGTTTCGGGACCATCCATATTCGGCATCATGACGTCGAGCAGTATGATTTGCGGCTTAAAGTCTTCTACTTCCTGCAAGGCTCGCTCACCCGACTCACAGGTTTTGAGGGTGAGTCCTCCCACATCCTCTAATGCGAGGGTAGCAATTTCGCGTATATCAGGGTCATCCTCGACATATAAAACTTTATCTAAAACAGACACATACATTCCTTACTCATTCACTCAACGGTGTACAATCACCCGCTCGCTATTGTCAGCTAGCTCAGCTTTCTCTTTAAATTTTAGTCAGTTGTATTGTTAGCGTAGTGTATATTGCTAACGTGTGATGAGAGAGATTGATAATTATCGCGCGCCAAACATAATGCACAGCCCAGAGAACAACGCAATCAACAACAGCAGCCAATATATGCCTGTGACAGCCACCATTCATAATGGCCCCAGAGCACTTTCACCACCTGTTCATCCTCGAGGACTTGGTAGACCAAGCGATGCTGAATAGTAATACGGCGTGAATAGGCACCGCTGATCACTGGCAAGCTTTCAAATGATGGAAGTTTACGGTAGCGGTGTCTTTAATCAGTGCTAACCAACACCTCATCGCATTCATCCGTCGCGAACATCCGCTCACTCAAACCGCCGCGTTGGCCGTCACCTTTGCAAACGCAGTTTCCAACACTGCTTTGGGCGGTTGCAATAAAAACACCTCCTGAACCAACTGGGTTAATGCCTCGACGCTATCGATGTTTTTATCGGTGACAAGTTGCCCTGCCGCATCCCACACCAAAAACTGCTGATTACGAATCAAATAGCGGTGTGACGCGGTGATCAACGACACCACGAGATTATTGACGAAAATGGCTTCGGGGTGTTGATGAGAATAGAAATGCGCCACTTCAAAGTCGGCTTCTACTACGTCATAAAGCTCAACCTCATACAGCGTTAATGGTGGTTGGCCGGGCTCGTATAATACCACCATCACCACATCGCCATTGCGTGTGATTTGATAGGTATCGTGCCCGATGGTGCAGGTGCGCTGGTTGATATTGAGTAAGCCGCGCGGGGTTTTATTGCCAAAACCAACGTCCACTAGATAAGTCTCGCCATCGAGCTCAAGCACATTCATACGGTGGGTGCGTGGATTGGTAGGTTTACCATTGAGCATCACCCGCGCCAGCACACTGCGCACCTCAAACCCCAAATGTTTCAGGGCAAGGTAGGCAATTTTATTGTGCTCAAAGCAATAGCCGCCTTGTCGGTTCACCACCAACCGTTCAAACAAGACATCCGTCTGTAAAGAAAGCGACTGCCCTGCCAAGGCATTAAGGCTAGAAAACGCATACCGTGCCAAGTGCTTTTCAATAAGCTCAGTAACCAGTGCCACGCCCTTCGCCTCACTCAACGCGAGGCGATGTAAATACTCTTCAATCATGGGTGCTGATGTCATCGTCGACTCCTTATGTGAATGGCACCAGATTAACCCCTCAAGTTGGGTTGAGGTAAAGCCTCACGCAGGATTGCGACTAAAAGCAGAGCGCAGCAATCCTAACCCTGCCAGCGCAAAGATCCCAGATACGACGCGCTCAATCCAATGCGCCACTTTTTGGTAGACGTTCATCACGCCGTTGATTGAAAACAAGAGGGAGTACATCCCATTCACCAAAAAGCCGACCAGCATACAAGTCAGCACCGCAGCGACAAGAAATAGCCCATCGCTGCTTGAGCCCATTCCAACCGACAAAGCCGCCATCCAAGCCACCACGGTTTTAGGATTAGAGGAATTTAGAACCACGCCACGAACAAACCATTTTCGGTATCCCACTTCTTGGCTATCGTTTGTAGAGACAGTCGCGGCGGCGTTAAAGGATGATTTTTCTCCCCTTACTCATGGCGACGGTTGCATTGGAGATATTCGCCGGCCCCGGGGAGACCGCAACAACAAAAAATGCGAACCCGATTGAAACGAGTGATAAAACGTCAGTCATCCTTGCTCCCTATTATCTATGTTGTGTTTAGAGTGGTTTTTCCATCGGCACGCAGTCTAAACCGCATTGTTAGGCAATGCTATTTCGCCCAAAACTCTTTGGCAACGATTTCATGATGCTCCATTGAGTGTTTACTATCAAAGTGAGACTTAGTAAACAGGCTATACAATGGAAAAATGATATCATGCGACATTTCAATAATATCTTTTGCGTCAGAGTAAACTAAATCGAAGTCATTGGCTTCGAACAATCTTCGCCCCGCACCTTCAACAGATCGAAACTCTTTATGGGATATCATTTTATTTCGAGCGTTATTTACACGTGAACCAATTTCAGATGTAAGCAGTGCTTCATAATTCGTAGTTGCTTGCTCAAGCAGTTTCTCAAACCAAATAGCCTTCGACTTGCTATCCTCCGCACGGAAGTGATTTTTTGTTTCCTCGGACAAACTTCCGTCAAATGAAAAGATTTCCTTTTGGCTTGTGTCACAAAACCATTTTCTTAATTGAGTTAAAAATTTTTCATCTTTAAGGGTCTTTAGAACATTATGAATGCTTGCTACTTTTTCGTGTGTGTCGAATAAGATTGCACGCATTTCTGACAACACGTACATATATAACGAAAATCGAATACTGCTGGCCCCACTTGCTGCGTACGAACCATCCCAACGAGCAAGCAAACCAGGATTGTTTAATAATTGTCCGAACAACTTCTGACTTTGATCAGCTTGAAAGTAGGTGTTTACGATACTAGAAAGTATCATCTCATTTTTTTCTATTCGATTCTGTATTTTTCTGTTCATATTCTCTCTGTTTTCCTAACGCCCGAATTTTCGGCTGATTTGGAGCGCAGCGAATAACCAACCCGACAACATGCGCTTGTTATGTTTTTGTTAGTTTAAGTCCATGCTTATCCTCTAGATATTTAAGGACTTTATGTAGAGCCCTAACTCGTTCCCACGCTCCTGCKTGGGAATGTATAAAGATTTTGAATCATAGGCAGAGTTCGCCACAAAATCACCGATCTGCACTTGACCTCTGTTCTAACACTAGCGGACAGCGTCAATATCTGTAGCGAACAGCCAGTTCAATGCCCTAGGCAGCATAATGTTATACTAGGTACGGTGCTATTTGCGTTTGCATGATAGCAAGAGCTAGATATGCGTTCCCACGCAGGAGCGTGGGAACGAGATATAATGCTATGACAGCCTCGATTTCTATTTGTAAATCCGAATGAATGAGTTTGAAACCTTCTACCAATGTGCATGCAGGTAAATTTACTTCATAGAAATCAAGATGATTTAAAGATCGTTGGTAAATACGGCCCCTGCTATCGGATACACGCCCTGTGGATGGAGTAACTGGTTTGATTTGTCCTTTAACATATCCGCGCATTTGGCCTCGTTAGTGACAAAAAACTCCTTTAATTGTGGGAAGCAGTTTTCTCTCACGTCGGGGATTTCGGTACTGAGCCAGTGTGAGAATGCCTGAGAATTTAGTACGATCTGTTTTTCACGCACTTGAACAGCTACTAGCTCTTGTCGCTGCCGCATACCCTGGGCATTTTGCCACCTTAAATACGAGCAAATCACAGCGCCTTCGAGCGATTCTCCCCCTGCCACAGATGCTGTTAACCCGCCAAACTCGTAAGACTTCGCTTTCGAGAGCAAGAACTTGAAGATGAAGTTATCTAAATCCATCATCTCACATGCCTCTCTCTGACTGTGCAGCATACGATCAAAAGTCACTTCCCAACGAGTTCGTCTAACACCCAGCTCCATAGCTACTTCATCGGGAAGCCGTATTTGCCAAATGAGATCTTTGTGGGTTTTGTCGACGACTTCGATATCTAGTAATTTGAACATGCCTGCAACGAAAGATTTGACGTGCTCAGATGTGATATTTAGTTCATCTTTAGCCTCATTGGGATCAAAGCCAGCTGCGTATTCGAAGAGTTCACGTTGCTTACTGGCCGCATTTTTAGCTTTCTCCAAAGCCTCTTCAATGCGTTCTCTGGTGCGTGTAATTCCCTCGCTTGTCGCCTCTTGGAGGATGCCTTCCACATCGACTAAGTCAGCAACCTCACCCATAATGTCTTCGCCGAGCCGTTCATTGAATTCACCACTGACGGATGCGAGGTCGCCAACAACCTGGTCAATACGCTCATGCATAAGCTCGATAATCTGATCATCCATTGAATCGGGCGAATAAAGATTAAACACAACTACTCGATGTTTCTGTCCATAGCGGTACAGCCGGCCAATACGCTGAACAAGTCGCATAGGGTTCCATGGCAGGTCATAATTGACCATGATATGGCACTTATCCTGTAAGTTGATACCCTCACCACCGGCTTCCGTCGATATTAGAAACTGTCCACTTTCTTCGAAATTTCGTATTGCTGTCTTGCGTTCCCGATGCTTCATCGAACCATTGATTAGATCAACGCTGCCGATGCCAAATTGCTTTTCTAATGCTTCTTTTAAGTACTCTTGAGTAGACCGATATTCCGTAAAGATAAGCACTTTCTCAGAGTTATGACTGTCGAGGATCGATGGTATCAATTCATTTAAGAACTTTTTCAACTTAGGATCATGCTTAAGCACTTGTTCACTCTCGGCGATCAACACTTCAAGCTGCTCCAATTCACCTTCAAAGAATTCTTTACCACGAATCACTTCTAACTGATGCTCTTCAACTTCACCCACATAGCGCTCATCCTGTCCTTCTAGACTATGTGACACAACTGATTCCGCTTTCTGTAATAAGCGCAATTTGCGGTTGTGAAGGGCCCTATTAATGGCTCTGGCACTTGACGCGGCTAATTTGCGATACACGGTCATAACAAACCCAATCGCATTACCGGTCTGTCCCATTTCACTGGCAGTCAGATATCCTCGGCGAAGGTAAGACTGAAGAGATTTATCAAATTCTTTCATTGCCTCATCCTGAGACACTCTTATGGCCCTCGTAGTTTTACCTTTGAAAATGAAATTCCCTTCTAAATCGGTCACATCGGATTTGTTATTACGGATCATCATTTCCGAGAGAATTTCAGGGTTGAGCGCTAATGTTTGGATCTCTTCCTTACACTCTGGGTTAAGCAGCATTAACAAGCTTTGGAACTTATCAGGTTTCCCCTGATGCGGCGTTGCACTCAGTAGCACCATAGCTTTGGTCTTTGCTCTCAGATAATTTGCTAGCTGAAATCGCTGTGATGCATCAAACTTAAGGCCGTATTGTCGTCTACTTAAACGATGGGCTTCGTCAAAGATGACCAAGTCCCAATTGTCAGCTCGCAACAGTGTTTCCATATGACTCTCATCCTTAAAGCGGTCAATCGAGCCGATGACATGCTTGTACATGCCCCATTCGCGATCTTCCTCAATATGGAAATTTTCCCCGTAGATCCGGAACTCACTCAAACCAAATTTATTGTGGAGTTCTTCCTTCCATTGAGCAGTTAATCCAGCAGGTGTTATTAACAACACTCGTTCGGCTTGCCCTCTTTGTTTAAGGGCCTTGAGTAGCAGACCTGTTTCAATTGTTTTACCGAGGCCGACATCATCAGCAATCAACCAATTGAGGTGGCCTGACGCGAGAATATGGTGAACCAAGTGGACTTGATGCGGCAAAGGATCGATATCCAATCGCGATAATGAACCGGTGTTTTCATTCCAGTTTTCAATCGCATGGGCAAGTACTTTCAACCTAAATTTCTGCGGTGAAGTTTCATCACCAAAATCATTGGTACAGAAACGGTGTTTTACTCCTTTTACCCAAGCGAGTCTCTCAAACGGCAGCCAGCGGGTTTCTCCTCTATCAGAAAAATCAACCAATACCTGATGATATCCTGCAACTTCCCGCGTCTTGAGCACTATTCCCTCGCCCAGAGACTTTTCTGCCTTTGATATGGGAACATGTTTCACTTCCATACCAACCATAAAGCCAGAGGTGACTGATTCCAAACGAACAATCGGTGAGCACTGTGAGCAGTCTTTCCAATTCACTTTTAACGTCATGCCATCGACGCCCTCCATGACGTTTAGCACCATGCCTACACCAAATCTCTCGTGTTTTACCCAACACCGGTTGACTGGTTTCAGACGTTTTTGATCTCGCATTATTCGGCCTTTCCTTTACCTGATTTATCAGTAGCTCTGAGCGGTGCCAAAATGAATCCATTGATTTACAGTTCAATGGCTTAACAGCTTCTGGTTGTATATTTAGATACCAAATCAATCCCTAGGGCATTTAGTTTCATCATCGGATTGCTAAGTTCGTGAGAAAAGCATTGTGCATCAAGCCCGTCCTGTTCATCTGGCAAACCAAAACCATGGTGGGTGCTAATTTCATTTCGGCTGTTTAATCGATATAAAAACAAGTATTTATTAAATGCGGGGAAGCAAGATCGTAACACTCGATTGTGATACCACCGGTCGAACTCGCGTTCTAAAAAGTCATAAATTTCATCTAACGTAGGCAGTTGTTCAAATAGCCGTATCAAATGAAGTGCTTGTTTCCAGCTACAGTGTCGGTAAGTAGCATCTGTACTTTCTCCCGGCGCCCGTACTTTGGAAAATGTGATCCAGTACCTCGATGAGTCCTGCCACAGCTTTTTGACGGCAAAAGCCAACTCTAATTCTGCTACTGTCGTGCCTGATTGCACTTCTCGCGCTAACGCTATTTTCGCGCTACTCCAACCCAGCGTAGAGAAAACTTCGATTACAAAAGGTAATTGCTTGGCGTGCCAATCAAACTCCATAATACAATCTGCCGCAACAATTCGCGCCCGCTCCTCTCTGCTTAACTTATTATCGAGAAACGCAGTATTCTCAGTACTTTCCTCTTGCAACTCTTCACTTTCATCATCCCAGAAGTCATAAAGTGCCGCTTCATTGTCATCAAAAGCAAAACTTTCATTCCCATCATCAAGGTCAAATAGCGCAGGTCCAAAACTGCTTTCTTCCGCACCCTCAGTGTCTTGCTCGTCCACATATACAGAGAGAAAGTCAAAATCATCCTCGTCCAATTTAAGTTCATTTATGTCAATGGCCTCAGTATATAGCGTTGGACTAACGGATTCAGTGTATGATTCCTGATTCTCATCATTGGCATTTAAGATGTCACTGGCTTGCGATTCTGCTATCACCATTTTCGGCGTTGCCGAATTCCATTCTACCGCTTTTTGCTTCGCACCATCAGTGCCTCGCTCATTCTCTTCTGTATTACTAAGTGGACTTGAAGCCGGTTTTTCTGTTCCTGATTTATAGATAATTGTGACATCAGGCGTTTTACATTCCCGCTCATTCTTAAAAGTCGGCTTGAGGCTAAGCGTTCTTCGCTTATTATGCTTTTTTTCAGAATCATCCGCAGCTAACGATATCGATGATTTTTCGGTTACTGCATGATTGTCATCTACTTGAGCTTTATGACATTTGGAATAGTCATCCGTGGCTTTCTGTTGATTGTCATAGGTACTCTGCGTCTCGGATAGCGGCTGTGTGCCTTGTATTTCAGCTTCTTCTCTTTCTCGCGAGAATGTTTGCTCAACGCTTTCACGCGATTTGTATAGGATGTTAACCTTATTCAATTCTGTTTTCGTTTGTTCTTGTGCGCTACTTTTTAGTCTTAGCCTTGACTTAGATATCAATGGTTGTAAAACCTTTGGTTGGTCGAAATGATATTCTTCTTCACTCAGTTTACGGGACTGTTCCTCTAAAAATGCGAAGTCATTATTATCGGGAAAATCGGAGTTCACACCCATTTTGAGAGTATTCGCAAATAGTGATTCTTGGGTCTGTCTGGCTTCTACCAGTTCCCCTACTCGAATATACAGTTCACTCAACACCTTCCGGATCTTTTCAGAATGAGAGTGACTGACCAGCGCTTGCTCGAGCAGCGCTATAGCGTTTTTTAGCTCGCCCTTGGCAACAAGGTTAGATACTCGCCTAATTGTTTCTCCTTCACTTAGAGAATTATCCCAACCGTACTCAGGCATAGTAAGCACCTGAAGCTAGGTTAAATGAATACGTTTTTTCTCCTTCGATATTCTTCATAACAACCATATGACGCCCTTTCCCATAATGATTTATGTGCTCACAAATTATTGTTTTGGTGACAAGCTAATATCTGA